>JARYMR010000009.1 GCA_029907045.1 Candidatus Bathyarchaeota archaeon | reverse complement strand
CAATATTTTTCCAGTGCAATATTAAGCAAAATTCAAGAATATGCAGAAAAAGAAAAAGCCTTAGATAGGGTCTTGGGAATTGTGGATGTTGACATTTATGTTCCAGAGTTAAACTTTGTTTTTGGAGAGGCGGAATGCCCCGGAAAAGCGGCTTTGATTTCTTTGTGGAGGCTTAAGCCAGAATTTTATGGTGAGCATCCGAAGATGGAGCTTTTTCTGGAGAGAAGCACGAAGGAGGCTGTGCATGAGTTAGGGCACACTTTGGGTTTGAGGCATTGTTCTAATCCGTTTTGTGTTATGTTTTTCTCCAATTCCATATTCGACACGGATAGAAAGCAAAGTTTATTCTGCAACAAATGCTACTTGAAAGTTGAAACAATTGTTGACAAGTTAGGGGAGAAGCCTTGAAGGACAAACCAAATTTGGAAATTATACGTTTGATGCCTATCTTGGCAAGCCTGTTATTTGGAGTTTTCTGCGCCGTCTTAATTTCAGCATCTTCCATGGAAACTTATGAAATAACCCCCTTTTCTGAGGGTGCGGGGTCTATTGGTAACGCTTTATATTTTGTCATTCTTGTGGGTTTAGGCGCATCAATATTATATTTGCTTTTGAGAAAGAGAAATCATAGGTTAATAAATTTGATTATTGGTTTTGCTTTGACAACGGCTGTTTTTCTGCTTTCAATAATCTATTTAAGTGCTACCTTTTCAATTTTTGTTGTTCCACATGCGGAATTTTTGATTTTAACTTTATCCATATTCATAACGGCAATGGTTGACCTAATAATTTTCAGAACAAACAGCAAACTCTGCAATTTAATAATCCTTTGTTTGGGAGGAGGCTTGGGCGCGTTTTTGGGATTCACGGTTCCAACTTTGAGCGCTTTCTTGATTCTAATTTTCTTGGCGGTTTATGATGCAATCGCCGTTTATCATGGACCAGTTGGAAAAATAGCCCATAGTGGACTTGAGCAGCTTCGGGGTTTAAGCTTTTCCTTCAAGGACATCCAAATGGGACTTGGTGATTTAACATTTTATTCTATGCTTTCTGGACATATGCTCCTTTACTTTGGCTTCCTTCCATGTTTAGCTTCTTTAATTGGCATTTTGGCTGGTTGCCTTTTAGCTTTTAAAATGTTGGAAAAGCGGGGTATGTTTCCTGGCTTGCCTTTTCCAATTTTGTTTGGTTTGACAGCGGGCTTTCTCGTTTCACTGTTGAGGTTCTAACCCTTTACGGCTGATAGGACTAGGCGGGTTGTGTTCACGTCAACCTCCACAATTCTGCAGTTTCTAAACTCTTTAGATTTTCCAAGAACGTCTTTGACTATTACGTTGTTGCTTTCCGTTTTAGCGTAAATCACGTCTTTGAATACTGTTTTTCCGTCTAAGATTACGTTAAACTCGCACATTCCAATTCAACCAGCAAATAATAAGGATAAAGGTTGGTTATAAATTTGGGGTTTTGAAGCATTTTTAATTCATATTTGGGATAAGTAATTATAATCCATGAGCATTATACGAGTTAAATCTGTAATGGATTAAAAAAGAGGAAGCCAATGCCCAAAAAACGCAAAACCCAAAAACCTTCAACTGTTGACATATTCCAAATCTTAACTGAAACCGCCGAAAAGGAGAAAAAGAAACGCAGAGAAGAACTTTTAGCGCCATTGGGCGTAAAAGAATTTTTTGTTGAAGGAAAAATAACCATCAACAAGAGAACCTGCGAAGGAGTTGAATGCAAACTTTGCATAAAAGCTTGTCCCACAAACGCTTTATATTGGAAGGCTGGGGAGGTTGGGCTTATAGAAGAGCTTTGCATATACTGTGGCGCCTGCGTCTTAAGCTGTATAGTGGATGATTGTATAAAAATTGTAAGGAAAAGAGAGAATGGCGAAATTGAAAAATTCAGTACGCCCAGAGGCTTTACAATGCTGGAGCATGGCATAAATAATAAAAAACGCCATGAAAGGGTTAGGGCAATATTCCCAACGGCAGAAGACTTCTTGACAAGGTATAAGCCAAAAATGTTTTCCTAAACAATTGGGAAAATGGAGCCCAAACCAAAGGTAAGGTGACCTCCCTCTACCCTCTAGAGATTCTGTTGTGAAGTGAAGTCAATTTTGTAAGCGGAAGGACTGCTAAAATGGATACTCCCCTCTAGATTTTGGCTATTTTCCAAGTTTTTCCAAAGCTTCTTTTAACATTTTCATGGTTTCGTTAAGCATTTCTCTAGTTTCCCTAGACTCTTTAATGAGGGTTTCAAGTATGACTGTCATTTTTTCTGATATTTCGCCATATTTGTTTGAGATGAGCTTGAAGTTTTCTTCTGTCCTTTTTACGAAATCTCTAAACTCTTCTCGGTAGTCTCTGAACTCTTGTCTATAATCCCAAAATTCCTGTCTATAATCTCTGAACTCTTGTCTGTAGTCCTTAAATTCGCTTTTGTAATTCTTAAATTCGCCTCTATAATCCTTAAAATCTTCCCAGTATTCTGCAAATATGGTTTGCATTGCTCCGAATCCTTCTTGAAGCTCTTCGCCCAATTCTCCATAAACAAGCCTAAACTGTTTTATTTCAGGGTTTACTGTAGCTTCTTCGCTTTTAATTTCTGTCACCTTTGCTGGTGGAAGCGGTTGCTGAAGCATTTGTAGGAATTTTGTAAGTTGTTCCTTTTCGCCTTGGATGAATATTTCAATGGAACCGTCGGGTAAGTTTTTGGCGTGTCCACTCAATTTTAGTTCTTGAGCTAAATCTAAGATTTGTCTTCTAAATCCTACTCTTTGCACTCTTCCATAAACCCTAAGCTTGTAGGCTTCCAAGAGTCAACAACCCATGTGGTTTAAAGTATACTTATCATTCATTTTATTGTTATGTTTTTTGGTTTGTAGCTTTTTTGAGTTAGGCTATATCAATTTTGCGGGTGGCAGTGTGTGCTAAATATACATGCTTTCCATTAACAGCGACTAACAGAAGTTATATTGCCCAAAACTTGATTTTTGCAGGGTAAACGATAGACGTATGTTAGGTTGCATACCGCTCGAAATTTTTATATGATAAACTTGGTTATGAGTAGAACATGCTTGTCATCCCAAAGGTGGAATGGTATGAAAAGTCGGCGAATACTCTTATTGTTGGTGGCGCTAGCCCTTTTTCCAATTTTAATGTGTAATGTAAGAACTGTGAATTCGTCGGGTAATCCTGCAAGTGTTAGGGTTGGAGTATGGCTTGTAAATGTTGAAAAAATTGATTTAGCAGCGAGTAGTTATCGATTAGATTTCTATCTCTGGTTTAGGTTCAATTTTTCTGAGATAGGCTTAGAAGATGTAAAAGAGTTCGAGTTTGTTAATGGTTATCCTACAAAATACGAGATCTACTCCGATGAGGAGTACGGTTATCTGGAATATCGCGTCAGGGGAGATTTCATAAAAACTTTTGATTTTTCACACTATCCATTTGAAACACATACGCTCACTGTAGAATTGGAGCATAAGAACCTTAACGCTTCGTATTTATCCTTTGAGGCGGACCCAACATCGAATGTCGATGACACTGTTAATGTTGCAGGTTGGGAGATTGGAGATTTCGAGGTAAGCGTAACAGAGCATTCATACGGCGATGAAGCATATTCTAGATTTGTTTTTAGCATCACTTTGAAGCGTCCTGTAATTTCGTCTTTTATCAAAAGTGTTTTGCCTGTTGTTGTTATAACTACTATATCTTTGCTTGCCTTCGTCATATCGCCTCAAAACTTTGCCCAAAGAATAGGCTTAGGTGTCACAACCCTCATGTCTGCAACAGCTTTTCATTTAGCACTACTAAGCGGCATACCTCCCGTGGGTTATTTGACTTTGGCTGACAGAATGATGCTTGCCATATACGCGATTTTTCTCTACAATCTTTCAGCATCCGTTTACATCATGAAACTTGTAGATGCAAAGAAAACAGAAGAAGCTCAAAAATTCAACAAGAAAGCACTGAAAATGCTACCAATAATTATTATAGTCTTGATAATAATCCAACTGGTCCTCTAAAATTATAGATTGTTAGGTTTGGCTTGTTTGCCATTTTTCTTGTAGGAATTTTGGTATGTCTGATGAGTCGCGTGGTCCGACCAAGACTTGCCATCCGCTTAGTTCTTCGATTTCTCCGCTTAGGCGGGCTGCCTTTCCTGGAATTATTAGTTTTTTATGTTTAACCTTGTTTTCTATTCCTGAAGTTTTTATGGCTTCGGCTACTTTTTCTGCTGTTAGTTTTCTTCCGGCCACGGCGCTGTCTACGGCTATTCCTTCCGTGTCCACCACAAGCAAATACGTGCTTATTTTTGCATTTTCAATGTCTGAAGCTACTGTATAGTAGGTTAAGGCGAAGTTTGTTGTGAACATCACTGGCGAGTTTTCGTCTGGAGTTCCAAAAACTTTCAAGCCTGGTTCTACAGCCACTGGCTTGCGTGGGTCTGTGTAAATGTTTTGGCGCAGTATTACGGGCGGCAAGAGCGCCCATCCATCCACATTATGGATTATTATAATGTCTGCGTAGCGGACAATGAGCATAGCCGCCAAATAGGCTTCCCTCCATTTCGCAATTTCCTCTGGTGCTTCGCCCTTTTCCATCCAAGCAATCATGGGAACGCCAATTAATGGAAAACCTAAAAGTTCTTCGCCTCTCTTGCATGCTGCCCTCCGAATCATAACGAAATTGTTAAGCGTGTCTGCTAAGCCCTCGCTTAAAAATGTGCCAGGGTCTAAAACCAAGTCTTCAACTCCATAATCGAGCAATGTTTTCGTTAATGACTTTAGAAGTTTCAAATTGTTTGGCGCAAAAACCGTTAGAGGACACTCATATGCGAGGGCGAGTTCAGCCATATCCTTCCAGTTCTCTTTTGTTGCGGCATACAAGAGTGGTTTTGATTTTGGAATAGCTGTTAATCCTGCTTCGAGAACTTTTGGGTTTAATGAGCATAATATTAATGGTAAGCGTGTGTTTTCAGCCACTTTTTTAACGGTTGCCTTAAATTTTTCTGGGTTGTTGGATGTTGAGCGGATGGCAATCATGTCAAGTTTTAATTTTTGTCCAATGTATTCGAAGCTGAAATTTTCAGTCCGCTTAATTCTATCTAAAATTTCTTCTTCACTCATTTCATCTGTTACGTCTATTGCTATTGCTGTGGGGTTGAAGTATGTGAATTCATGGCGGTACATGACAAGTTTTCCGCCGATTTTTATGGCTTTGTCTCCAGCGCCTACGACAACTTCTTTTATGGCTGGCTTCAGCATTTCCTTCAATTGCTTGTAAGCCTTTTCATAATCTTTCGTTAAAAGCGGCGGACACTTTTCAACTGCTATTTCTCGGTTTACGACTTTTGTTGCGAAGGCCATGCAGTTTTCTTCGCCGCATTCCTTACAGTTTGTTTTTGGAAGAAGCTTGTAAACGTCTATTGGGCTTAGCTCTTTTACGCCAACTTTCCCCTTAATTTCCCTCTCACTCATACGCTCACCAGTTCCAAAACTTAAATTTTCATTGAAACCCATTCAAAAAGCCTTTCAGCATTCCCAGAACCACCGCTCAACAGCTGATTTATCACGTCTTTTATGGTTTTTACGGCGGCTGGATGCATCATCATAAACAAATCAACACCAGTAAGCAACAACGTCAAAGCAGTAGTAACCTCCCATAGAGGACCTCTTAACTCTCTTGGTTCCCATTCTGGAGCCATTTCCAACCATGCCTCTCTTGCAGCCCAAGCATTTGTTGTTCCAGAAGACATGGGATGGGCTAATTCTGGATCTCCCATTAACGCTGCAAGCCTAGCCCTCTCCATATTAGTAAACGCATAATCAAGACCATAGCCGAGGGCTGCAGTTGTCAAATCCATAACTATGTCTTCTTTTGGCAGAAAATCATAAAGTCGACGGTTAAGCTCTCTTGCAAGGTTCAAGTCCATGGGGGTGAAGGATAATGCCACATGCCCATATTTTTTTACGAATTTTGCGCACCTTTCCACATCCATGTCTCTGGTTATGGAGCTTATGAGGAATCTTTCTCCAGCGAAAGTTTCAGCAACAGCCTCAAAAACATCAGCATCCTTCACAGGGTCTCCGCAACCGCCAATTATGAGGGGCACGTCCACGGCTTGGGCAACCTCTTCTATGGTTTTAACGGCTTCTTTTGGCGAAGCGTCTTTAATAAGGGGGTCTATGCTTATCAAATGCACAGTTAAGAGGTCTGCCCCAAACTTTTCAACAGCCAACTCAGCCCAAGCCGGCGGGTCTTCCATAACGTCTTTCACGTGCATCTTCACAGCTTTTGGTAATGGAACTTTCATGTCAAAAACATCCACAGCGATGACCGGCGGATGCGGTGTTGGTCTTTCAAAGGTGTAGAAGGCTGGTGTTGTTTCGCCTCCTATGATTATGGATTTTCCACGGGTTCCGCCTTCACTTTTTGTGGCTCCAAGCTTAACTTCAACAACCTTGCCCGGATAGGTTTCGATGGGTGGTATGAATTCTGTTTCAATTATTTCTGTTGGCTTAGCTTTTACTGGTGGAGCAATTTTTGGCGGTGCAACCGCTGGGGCTGCTATAGCGCCGGGTTGTATCCAAATTTCTAAATCGCCAACGCTCATTTCAAAATCTTCAAGCTCAATTTCTTGAAGCTTTGCAAGAAGCTCTATTAAGCGTGGACTCAGCTTTATTCCTAAAGCTTCTTCTTTCTCTTTTTTGGGCAAAGTTTTCACCTTTTCTCTGTTTTTTCGCTTTTCATGGAACGAACGATGACTTTTTTGGCGTAGATTTTCGCATCTTTCAATATTATTTTGAAACCTCCAGCAGTTATTGGCAGAGTGCTTGCTGTAACAACTGGCATTGGAGCCGCCTCTTCCTTGGCTTCGGCTGGCGCTGCTTCTTCAACTGCCGCAATTTCTTCTTTCCATCTTTCCACAACTGGGCGGTTACGCTCTTTCAGAAAAGTTTTGAGTTCATCTATGGTTTTTGCTTCTTCCTCCGTGGCAACCTTGTCAAGAAGTTCCGCTGGGATGAAGTCTTTCACCCTTTCCTTCACTTCTTTTGGCAGCCAAACCACTCGGTCCCACCCTCCATCTGCTTGCAAAAACTTTGGAGAACGCATGTATTCGATGGATATTCCGTGGAATCCGTCAACTTGGCGTCCTCCAGCTGTTGAATCCGCCAGCGTCGAGAAGCCTAACCCGTTTACGGCTATATCTCTGTAGCCTCTGTGAATTATGCCAAAACCATCGACCTCTGGAATGTAGAAGGCTACAGCCTCAAAACAACCGCATGAAGTATGCGGATAACCAAAGGCTGTGTAAAGCCAAACCCTTGAAATTTCTCCCAAAGACTTCTTTTTTACGGCTTCGTTAACGCCTGAAAACTCTCCCTTAACTGGGTCTAACAGCTCGCCCTTTTCCATTGTGAAAACTGGGCCTTTCGGGTCTATGTTCGCTGAAGCCCGTGCGTCAAACCAGCTTATGGCTCCACAATTTGAATATCGCTGTGGTGTGATTACGCAGACATGGGTTGGAGCGAATGATTGGCATAAGATGCATCCGTAAAATTTGTCAACTTCCTCGTCTTTTAGTCCCCTAGCTCTGGCATCTCTTGCCTCATAAATTTGTAGGGCTTCATTGTAGAGTTCTTTCACTTTTTCTGGGTCTGTTATGAATGTTACCTGAATCTTTTCTATTATGGGTAGTTCGCTCTTGAAAAGCCTATGCAAAACTTTTCCAATATATTGGAAGGAGTTTAAGCCTTTCTGGAAGGATTTCTTGTTAAGCCTAAGCCAAATGTCATAGCGCTGGTTTAGGTGCATGAAGCCTTCAATGTAGTTGCAGTAGGCGTGGATGCGCCTTTCTATCACGCCTTCCAGTTCTGGTTCAAGGGTTGGTCCAGCAACTTCTATGAGGATGCCGAAGGGGTAGGTTTTTCCTTCTTCCATATTTTTTAGGTCTGGTCCGATAATGGTTATTTTTTCGTCTTCAATTTCTTCTGGCTTTTTCACTCTGGCAAGTTCGAATTTTTCTTTAACTTTTGGTCCTCCGAGTTCTACGTACATGTCTTCTTTGCGAATTCTTTCGCCTTCGTAGATTACGCCAACATCGACTGGTATGTCCTTAAACATTGACATTTATTCTCCTCCAACTTTTTCAATTATAACCTTAAGATTCTCCATCCAATCCTTAATTGGCATGTTTGGGAAAGACCAGCTTGCATGAGGCTGATAATAATTATCCAAACTTATGGTTTTTAGGTTTGGAGCGAAATGTTTCAGTCCAGAAAGGATTGTCCACTTCATATAATACGGAAGTCCCACAAACAGGGCTAAATCATACTGCCCTTTACCGTCAAGACCTTTCCACGCAGCGTCTGTCAGTCTGTTTCCAATATCCACGGCGGGCATCCAATCTGCTGGCTGATAACCTCTTTTTAAAAATTCGTTCACCATGTGGGCTGTGGCTACTACTGGAATGTTTGCTCTTTTCGCCATTTCAATAGTATAATCTATCAGTTTTTTGTCTTCAAAAGCTATTTCTGCAGCCTTATGCCCAACAATTAAAATTGGACGTTTCGCCCTTTTTATCATTGCAGCTGCTACCTCAGCCTTTGTGATGACTAAAGCCTTTTTTGGTCCTGGAATTTCTGCTGTTTGCCAAGGTTCAGCTGTTGCCATGCGCCATTCACTCCTTCCTCTTTCTGATTAGTCTTGGAAGAAGGGTTGGGTCTGGAATAACGGTTTCCTTCCACCCCTTCTCCTCAAGAATCTTCACTATTTCATCCTTCATTGTTATTGGTATGTCGCCTAAATTGCGCACAAACAAGTGAACATCCTTAGGCATGGTTCCAAACAACCTTTTATGCAAATCAATGTAATGCGTCAATTTTATTGCTCTACCCTTAGTAGTATCATTTGGACGCATACAAAGCTTGGCAATCATAACCATGGCTTCCTCCTTAGTTTCAGCAGCATAAAACAAATGCTCAGGCGCTGGACCAACATACACTCGTTCGCCCGAGCGTGCGTCATAAACATACCAGTCTTCTTCGCGGTCTGCTCTTCCCAGAAGCATTCGTCTATATTTTGTGCCATGAGGACCAACAATCACTGGAACGCCCAAACGCCAGAAGCCACTCGCAATTGAAGCTGCTTTCTGTGACATTGCACCCCATGCCACGCCCACAGCGCCCACACGGTTTAATATGTAATCTGCTATTTCTTCGTAATTAGCCCTTAAGTTCCTTTTGGCGAATATGCTTGCAATTTTTATTGCAGCGCCTGCAATGTGAGAGTTGGAAACGCAAGAGCCAACGTTGACGATTCCGCCAGCAGCAAATTCGCCTGTAAACGCCTCATAAGATGTTTTTCCTTCCTCGTCTCTATACATACCAGCTGACATGGCTGCGCATCCAGAAGTTACAACTATGTAGCGTCTGTTGGCGAATTCACGGCATATTTCAGCCACTTCCACTCCGCCCTTAGGATAGTTGGCACAACCCACAACAGCGACTACTCCTGGAATTTCGCCGAGCACTATGGGGCTTCCAACATTCCTTATTTCAACATCTTGAATGGCGCCCCTGCCAGCCCTTATTTTGTAGGTTTCTTCTTTCAGCTTTTTCTCTCCAGCCTTCACGATGAAACTGTGAATTTGTAAGCCAACTGGGCATGCTTCTTCGCAGCGTCCACAGCCAACACAAAACTCGTATAAATCCGTAAACAGTGTTAAGTTTCCTTCTGCAGCTGCTTTCATGGCTTCTGGAATGGGTAGGTCTTGGGGGCAAGCTCTTCTGCACTCATTGCATTGTCTGCATTCCTTTGCCCTTTGAATAACCTCATCCGCTTCTGGAATTGCTTTAAACTTCTTCCTTAACGGAGCAACTTTCAATGCGACTTTTACAGCAACCTCTCCAACCTTTTCTGGGTCAAGGATTAATACGCCAAGAGTTTTTCCACTCACTAAATCTTCAACTACGGCGTCAGCTGGGTCGTTGGTGCGGTTTGGCAAGCCCATACAATTCTTTTCAGAAGCAACTATTACCGGTGCCTTAACCTTTTCAGCTTCGTAAAGGGCATCCGCCCTAATACACTGCTCATCCAAAACAACAACATCTGAAACGCCGCTTCTTATGAAGCGTAACTGCCACGAAATGGGGCCTATAATTTTTCCACGTTTATAATATCTTGTTGTGTCGTGGGCTGTGCAGCAAAGTCCGCAAACCTCGATTTCGCCGTCAAGCCCATTCTCTTTCATGTAATCAATTATTCCCACAGAAGGAACCACATTATGTCCAATACACAAGATTACTGGTTTTTGCACGTTTACTGTTCCAAAACCTAAATCCACTAAAGGAGCGTTTGGGTCTGCCTTTGGAAAGCCATAAACTGCGATTTGGGCGATGTCTGCAACTTCCATTCCAACCTGGTCAACCATTCCAGCGTGAAAAACTTTTGACTCAAAATCAATGTTGCTTCCCTCTTGTCCCGTGTGCGTAACAGATAAGAGGTGAGTGACTTGTGTTTCAAGGTAATCCAAAACTTCTTCAAGGTCGCCGAGGGTTTGTGGTTTTATTCCACAAACAAGGCGGGTTACGGGAGTTTCAACTTCAACGTTTAGTCCGCCAACGTCTAAGGGATAGTTGCTGCCATACTTTTCAATTAAATGTTCAACCAAGTGGCGGGCATGCCCAATGTGTGTTGCTGCTCCTATACAACAAGCCAAAAGCACAATTCGCGATTGCTGGGCTGACATGTTTATTCCGCATGCTCCACGTTTGTTTCCAGTTAAGTCGCATTTTCCAAAAGTGCAGAGACAGCAAACGTCGCAGAAGGGCATGTAAAATGGCTTGTAACGCTGAAGGAGTTTCATGTCCCATTCTCTTAAGGCTGTTAATGATGGAAATGGTGTTGGCCCCATAACTTCAGTCCATGCTTCCTCGATTATTCTGCCAATAGAAAGTTCAAGGTTTTTAATTAAGCCCACATCAGTTTTCATTTCATCTATCTTTACACGTAAACCTTTTCGACTCAACCATAACACAACCGAAAGGTTTTGAAGATGTAAGGTTATCATAGTGTTATTTTAAGTTTTTCTGAAACTATCTTCCATTAAACATGAACCAAAATTGACAGATACCAAAATCACTGTCTAATATAACCAGCCTCATTCAATATTTTTTTAACAGAAACATAAGCCGGAGTCTCCGAAGGAAGATTCAGCAAAGATTTTCCAGCGAGAACATACTCTTCAACCTTTTCATCACGGGCTATTTTACCCAAAAATTTAAGCCCCAAACTTTTTTCGGCTTGATTTCCCAAATCTTCTGGAAACCTAAAACCGCCAACAACATAGAAATTTTTGAATTCAATTTTAACTTCATGGGCGATGCGATATGCCCGCTCCACATGGTCGAAGGATTTTTTGGAAGGGTCAATAATGTCGAAAATATCATCCACGCGTGATGTGATTCTTCTGTTTAAATGTTCTAAACCCGCTGGCGAATCTATGAGAATATATTTGTAATTTTTAGTTACTGCCTCCAAAGCTCCTTTTAGGGCGGCGTTTGGAAGGCAATAGCATCCTTCAACCCATTTTGTTCCGAGGGCGATGAAATCGAAGAATTCGCCTTCATGCATACCGTAAGCCCAAATTCTGCTTTCAATTCTTTCTGTTGGGGGAACGCCAACAGTTGTTCCGCCTTCTTCCAGAAAAGTTTCCACGAGAAGTTTTGAAATTGTTTTTTTGCCTTCCTCTTTTAGGTCTACGCCGACCATTTCGCCGAGGTTTTGGTCTGGGTCAGCATCCACCAACAATAATGGTTTTTCTCCATTTTCAATGAAGTGTTTCGTCATTAAAGCCACAAAACTTGTTTTTCCTGTTCCACCCCGACCCATTGTAACAATTATCTTCATCACTTTTACGCCTCATTTTTCCATAATTTTTCGCTTAAATTTTCTATGGCAATAATAGCCTTAGACTCTTTCCAGTATTTAAGCGGAGTTTCTCCACTCATTTCAGCCTCCACAACTTTCAAATCGAAAGGCACAAAATCCAAGATTTCCAAACCATTTCCTTTAGCAAATTTTTCTATAACCTCCATCTGTGTTTTGTCGGCGATTTTGTTTCCAACAAGAAAAACCCTTCTCATACCAGCATTTACAGCTAATTCGTTAATGCGTCTAGCAGTTTCAAGCGCCTTCATATTCGCATCCACAACAATTAGCATAATATCCACATGCTTTGCTGTTGCCCTGCCCATGTGCTCAACACCAGCCTCCATATCCAAAATGACAACCTCATCTCGCTCCAAAATTAAATGACGTAATAAATTGCGGACAACAGCATTGGCTGGACAAGTGCATCCAGAACCCATGGATTTCACGGTGCCCATAACAATCAAATTCACGCCAAAAGGAGTTTTAACAGAAAAATCCCGAATAATATCATCCACAGTGAAGGAGAGGCGATAGACACTTGAATATCCAGTATCCGTTTTAGACTCAATTAACGCCTTATTTTCTGAAATTGGCAATATTTTGCTTGCTTCTTCTGGGATTAAGCCTAAAGTCAAAGCAAGATTCGGTGAAGGGTCAGCGTCGATGGCTATAGTTTTCAATCCCTTTTTTGAAAAGGCATAAGCTAAACCACCAGCAATTAGGGTTTTTCCAACACCGCCCTTGCCAGAAACCGCAACCTTCAAATTTTTCCCCCGAGTTGGTTAAATTTCGCAAGCTTATTTACATTTCCCAAAAACAGCTCAACTTTTGTTTTGGCTAATTAGAAGCAAGGCTATCACAGAAAGTCCAGACAATACTGCAGCGGATGATAAGCCGAACAACGTGCCATAAACCTCAACAAAGGGAGATAAGAAAAAGAGTACAAAACTTTGTCCAACATGCATCATTGTGCTTATTCCACTCAAAACTGTTGCTCTAACATCGCTTGGAATCAGAGTGTTTTGCCAGAACTCTATGATGGGATGGCGTGTGGCAAAGGTGCTTTCTAAAATTATGACAAGAAGTATTGTCAAGTTTGGATGAACCAAAAATATCATTAAAGAGCAGAAAACAGCCCAACCAAAAGAGAGAACAATCGCAGATTTTTTGACTCCAATTTTTCTTCCAAGCCTATGCGCATAAGCAGTTGTAAAAACTGCTGGTAAATGCATTGCAGCACCTAATATTCCAAACATTTCTTCTGGGATGCCTCTTTCGCTGTAAACTGGGGTTAATGTTTCCCAATAAGCATAAGCCCCAGCGATAAATAACGTTTGACTCAAGGTCAAAAACACCAATGCCCTCTTTCCCAGAAGAATTTTCGCTCCCTTTTTCAAAAGTTCACTGTAAGGCTGCCTTTCTTCCCCTCCAACATTTTCCCTCATTATAATTATGGCTAAAACTGCAGCTACCAGCGCAACTAATCCTCCAAAAGGAATAGTCCACCAATAACCACCCAAAAAAGTGATGATGCTTCCCAAAATTCCAGCCGTAACATCGGCTATGAGGCTTAAAGAAACAGCTCTTCCAAAAACTCTGTCAAGTTCCTCAAACATGTTCGCCCTCTTCATTTCATCCGCTATCCAAGCCTCCAAGGAACCACTCTGCAAAGCGCTTCCAAAACCGAAGAATAGAGCTGCAATAACTATTGTTATGGGATGGATAAAAAAGGCTAAGAGTAGAAAGTTGATTCCTACAAGAAATATTCCGAAGGCGAATGTGCGTTTCCTTCCTATTCTATCAGCGATTCCTCCAGTTGGATAGTCGAGAAGACCGAATACTAATGCGAAGATTGCCATGTAAAGGTATGCGAAGCCTAACCCTAAAGTTTGGAATATGTAGTAGGCTAAGTATGGAATTTCTAAGGCGAACTCGTTCAAGGCTGAAACTAAATAGTAAATTTTTTCAGTTCGCAAAGAGTGCAGCATCCACCAATTATGGGAATAAGTCTTTTCTCTTCAACCTTATAACTTCATTTAGCAGATTTTCTCTATGACAACTCCTTTCTTGCCAGTTCCGCTCCAAAAACCATGTTTTTGAGTTTTGCAAAGCTTATTTCCCATGTTCGCGTTCTTAAGCCACAGTCTGTACTCACATATATTCTGCTTGGGTCGCCTACAACACTTACAGCGTGGAGTATCCTGTCTCTTATAAGCTCTGGCGGTTCAACAAAGTCTGTGTGAACATCCACCACGCCTAACCCATATTTTCCACCGAAGCCATTGTCCTCAAAAAATTTTAACTCTTTATAGCCTACCCTCGTTTCCCCTATTCCCGCTCGTCTGCTGTCTCTGTTTGCAAATTCAAGGGCTAGCTGAGTGCAATTTCGCAGTTGGCTTGCATATTTTGCCAGTATCTTATAATTGCTGTAGCAGTTGTGGAGACTAAAAGTGCAGTTAAACCCCTTAACAGTTTCATTAAGAGCCTCCACAAATAATTCCATTTCTTCAGCGGAAGGGTTTGTTGTCGCCGCGGGCTCGTCTATCTGAATCCATTCGGCTCCAGCTTCTATTAGATGGCTTATTTCTGGTCTAACAACCTCCTTTATTAGGTCGAAGAGGAACTCTCTTCTTGCCGCGGTTTTCCTCTTTTTAAAGTCCTTTATTTTGCCTCCAGCCTTTCGTTCATAATATTCGTTAAATGTCCAATCAACAAGCGTATAGGGTCCAGTAAATGGCACTTTAACAATTTTTTTGGTGTTTTCTCTTGTAAAGGCGAATTCTTCAACATAGAAAGATTTCACATATTTTGGCTTGCTTACACATGCAGCCTTGTTAAAATATCTATAATCAAAGGATTTCACATAACCCAAAAACTCGAAACCATCAACATTTCTCATGACATGCTCATACATTTCAGAACGCCACTGCTCCCCATCAAAAACCACATCCAACCCAGCAGCCTCAAAAAAGCGAATAACAAACTTAGCAGACCATTGAAGCAAAGCGTGTCTGTCTTCAGAAGCGCGCTCCTTTTTCTTCAAAATTTCAACTAGTCCTTCTAAATTTTCTATACCGAGCCTTTTACCCCAATTCACCGCTTCTGCAATTTCATCTTCTGAAAGAGGTTCTCCCCTGTAGCCTTTAACTCTCCATGCTGGTTTGGCAAGGCTTCCAATTTCTTGTGTTGGAAAAAGCTTATTCATTTCAGCTCAACTCATTCTGGAGGTTTTTCGCCACTTTGGCTACTATCTTAATCTTTTCTTCCGCCCGCTCCCACGGCAGAAACTCTAGGTCGCAGGTTGGACAAATAAAAATGTCGCATGTTTTTGATGGATAAATGGATTCTATCAACTCCTGGGCAACTGCCGTAAGCTCTCTTTCATCTTCTAACAAAGAACTGCGGGCGTTCACAAGCCCCAAAACCACGCCTTTATCGAAAGTGTATTCTTTTAGTTTTTCTAAACTTGTCTCGTACAAATCTATGCCAAAATCGTCCACTGGAAAGTTTAGGGCTTCTGGGAGAATTTGAGTAAAATCTCCGAAAAATGTTTGTAAACACACCCTTACCTTTGCACCTTTCACAACCGTTTCTAATGCGTTGTTAACGTCATTCAGTATGTCTTTTGAAATGGTTTCTTTGAAGGGGTTATAGACAAGTGCTGGCTCGCTTAGCTGAACATATTTGAAACCGTTTTCAGCCAAGCTTCTAATTTCCTCTCTTAGAATTTCGGCATATCTAAACAGCAATTCTCTCTCGCTTTTGTAAAAGTTGTTTTCAGACAGCTTTGTAAGCGTATAAGGTGCTGGCAAAACTGCTTTCCACGGAACGTTCCGCGGCAAGAATTTCATGTTCGCCATTTCTATGGCTATTTCCTTTTTGCGCTTTATCTCCCCTGAAATTATTGGTTTTCTGTAAAACGTGTTGTTGTTGAACCATCTGGCAAGGGCTCCAATTTTTACGCCTTCCAAGTGTTCAGTGAAAGGTCTCAAAAGGTCTTGCCACTTGAGCATACCATCAGTAACGTAACTGAGCCCCGCAACGGTTTGAGCCTCTATGACTTTGGTTGCGGCTTCTTTGAAGGCTTTTTCCAACTCTTCTTTACCGACTCTTTTTCTGTCGTAGGCTCTGGTTGTTTCAATAAGCTCTTTTGGTCTTGGAAGGATTCCAGTGACATAGCAGCCTAACATTGTATAACCAACTTCGCCCAGTGAAACATTAAAATCTGAATAGGGGTATTAAACCTTACAGTTTATGCAGTATAATGCAAAAATTTTAATTATGTTATTGCGGTTTTCTCTTAAGTTAAGGGTAGATGATGCCTAAATGAAAATACTGCACGAGTTTGTTCCAACACGCAAATTTCTAAAACTTGCCGAGGAAGTTAAGGATTTGGTTGATGGATGGAACATAACTGACAGCGCTGCTGGAATGCCTGCGCCAAGCGGCACAGCCGTGGGCTGCGTTCTCAAAGCCAAATACCCAGAAAAAATAGTGATACCAATATTCATCCTCCACTACAAGGGACCCGTTGAAGTTGGAGGCTTGGCTTTAGCTGCAGATGCTGTGGCTCTCGACGGACTTGTGCTCACCATGGGAGACATTCCCAAATATGGAGAACCAATAAAAATGTTAAAATCCTCCGAAGAAGCCCGAGACTTTTTACGCACAACAATACGCCTAAAAAACGTTAAACTGGGATGCTTGCTCACCGCCCGCCGAACCATCGAAGAAACTATCGCCCGCACAAAAGAACCATGGGATTTCGTCTTCTTCATGCGCCTCGAAGACAAAACCTTCCCAATATTGGAGCAATTGGCAAAGGAATGCAAACGCCTAAACAAACCCATATACACATACTTCCTCGTGGGAACACCAAAAAATGCGGAAATGGTGAAAATGATAGGTTGGCCAGTCACAGCATCCATGGACCGCGTCGAAGAGTTTGCAGGCAAACTTGAAGGCCTTGTGGATGGCTTAATTGCGACATGCGCTGGAGACTATGAAGGAGACAAAGAACTGTTAGCAAGACTTCAAAAGTTCAGAAGCTAATAGCTTCAATTTCTACATCCTTTCTTTCCAAAAACTTTTTCAATTTAGATTTCCCGAATTTCACATTGAAGCTTCTTAATAATCTCCTCAGCCTTTTCAGGCTCAACCTTCAAAGTATAAAGCCTCTTCGAAGTGCGAAGCTTCAACTTCACAACATCCCTTAGCCTTTTAACAATACAATAGTCAGCCCGTCCGCTAATTTCAACGAACTTTTCAGCATCAAAGATTTCCGAAGGCATATACTTTCCCCTTTTGTTCTTGATGTTTTCCATGTTTTATCTGTTTTGATTACTGTTTACATATAACCCACAAATTAATAAATATGGCTATACTCATAACTATTGAATCAGCTGGTTCATATGCCATCTCTCTCCGCCGATTCATTAGCGTGTGAAAATTTGAATCCAGTGAATGAAGTTAACCTTATAATTTGGACAAAAACTCCAGCGCAATATTGGTTATGGTTCAAATAACCTTTTCGGGACGAAGGAAAATGAATAGGCATTCTTTAGGGGTTAAAAACGCAACATGAAAATATTATGTTTTTTCCCAGTTAGTAATGGAGAGTTTTACTCCGGAGGAGAAAGGCAGTTTATTGAAATATCTAAGGTATGGAAAAATATGGGAAATAAAATTTACATAGTTACTACTGATAAAGGAAAGTTGCTTTGCGAAAAATTTGGATTAAAAGCTGAATTTCATACCTTTAACCCAGTGCACATTAAAGTTGCTGGACTTGAAGAATTTCTAACAGTAAGAAGAATGGTTAAAACCATTCCAAAAGAAAATTTCGACTTTATTTACTGCCCAGGGGAACCGTTTTCCTATGTTCTCGCCTCTACCATTGCAAAAAAGAAATTAAAAACCCCTCTCGTAGGAAGCATAAACCTTCTAAATCCAGAAGACACAAACATTATAATATCAATTAAGCAAGCACTCGCCTACACCGAAGCAAGAAGGGGAATAAAATATCTCAGAACAGTACATGAACGACTTATTTTTTGCTTTAAAAAGCATTTAAGAAAGGTTTTGGTTAGAAAAATGGATATCATTTTTTCAGTATCCATTTACATTAAAAATCTTCTTACAAAAATGGGGTTTGATAAAAGAAGGGTATATCCAGTTCACATAGGCGTGGACTATTCCTTTATAAAGGCTACTGCACGAAAATTCAAAACGATAAGAAATTTGACGCATGCTTCCTTGGAAGCATCATACCGCGAAAGGGCGTTATTGACTTGATTAAAGCATGGAAAATTATTAATAAAAAAAGACCTGACGCGAAGCTTATCATTATAGGAGGCGGGAAAGGTCCATATTTAGAAAAAGTTAAAGAACTTGTTAAAAAACTAGATTTGCTTAAAAACGTTATTTTTACAGGTTTTGTACCAGAAGAAGAAAAATACAAGCTCCTAGCGCAAAGTAGAATTTTTGTTTTCCCAAGTTACCTTGAAGGAAGCCCGTTAGTATTATGCGAAGCCATGGCTTGCGGTCTCCTAGTGATTGCTTACGATTTACCCTATTACAGAGAAAAATACGGGGAAAAAATAGTATATGCTAAAAAAGGAGCGGTAGAAGAACTCGCAACAAAAATTCTAAAAATACTGGAAAACAAGCATGTTCAAGAAAAACTAAGCAGAGAATCTACAGAGCTTGCTAGACAACGCAGCTGGGAGTCCATAGCAGAATATGAACAGAAAATCATCAAAATTGCTTTAGGAATTAACGAAAATAAAGAATTTGTTGAACTAGAACATTGAAATGTGGGCCGGACCGGATTTGAACCGGTGACCTTCCGCACGTCAAGCGGATGTCCTAACCGAGCTAGACTACCGGCCCACTGAGATATTCTACTTTCGCTTCCGATATATAGCCAATTCGTCTTTTTCGCCTTGAAATACATCGCAAATGCCTCCAATAAAAGAGCTTCACAACTATATAAAAACAACCTATAGAGCGCGCATATATTCCGTTAATTGTTGCTAAATGCTTTTTTGTGTTGTGGCGGTGTTAGGTATGGTTCTGCTTGTTCTTTGTATGTTTGGCGCCAGCTTTCGCGGCTTTTGTTTATGTATGCGCTTTGTTGTTCTGGCGTTTTGTGTCCCATCCAAAACTCTATGTAGAGAGGGTCGACTTTGTGATCACTCAAAAATGTGCGGAACGCAGCCCTTAGCGAATGTGGGCTGTATGGGTTTCTTCCTTTAAATCCGCCGGCAAATTTTTGGGCTATTTTGTTGAAGTAGGCGTGAACTGCTCTCGATGATACCTCATAAATTGGTGTTTTGTCGCCTAAACTTCTGTAAGCTAAATATTCTCTCAGCAGCCTAACAGACCAGCTGCCCAGGAATGTTGTGAAAGCGATGCCTGTCTTCTTCCTAATCAGGCTTAAGCACAGAGGTGTTATGCTTCTTTCAAATTCTTCTTTGACATCTCTGTAGGTTAAGGCTAGGAGATCTGATATGCTTAGGCCACTTTGCACCATTGAGGCAGCCATGCTTTTGTAAAGTAGTTTGTCCATTGCAGCTATAAACTCGCCAACTTCCTCTATGGCCCATGGATGCTTCCTATTTACTGGCCGAGCTAGTGGTAGCTGCACATAACGTAGGCTTATTGGGATGTCAAAGTATTTTGCTAAGCTTTGAACAGCACCAACGTAAATCCTAATAGTCTTCGGCGAATAGCCTCTATCCTGAAGCCAAACCACAAAATTGTTGAGCGTTATACGGTCTATACGTGTTCTCTGGCTTCTTGGCAGAAGCCTATCCCGCTCAACACAATCCAAGAAATCCTTTATGGAACCATGGCTTGAATAAAACTCTTGAAAAGCCGCTAAACCACGGCTATAAACATTACGTGTTCCAAGCTTCAAAACCGAAAGGAACTCTGAAACCTCAGAGCAAACCTCAATCTGCATGGGAAACACCAAAAAGAATCAAGAAGAAAAAAGAGGGGGTTTGCCGGGAGCTTATGCCGTGGATGGCGCGTAAAAGCCGGGGGTGGGAGTTGAACCCACATATAGCTGCTCTGCAGGCAGCCGCCTGAACCGTTCGGCCACCCCGGCAATTATGATTATTTTGAGGTTTAATAAAAATGTATTTAAGTTAATCCAAGTTTTTGGCGATTTCCTTATAGACCGTTAGAGCTTCTTTTTCGTTTTTTATGTTTTTTATTAGCATGCGTCCGTTTTGGAAGAGGGTTATTTCGAAGTGTTTATATTTGAAGATTATGGCGAGTTGGGATTTGAGGTGGATTTTGAAGTTTTGTTTGATTTTTTCGTATATTTGGTTAAGGTTTAGTTTTAGGGGTTTTTCCGGGTTTACGTTTACCGTGTTTCGTCCACACAACCAGACGAGTTTTTCTCTTTTTTCTGTAGGGGTTATTGTACCTTGGCATGCTGGGCAGTTTTCTCTTTTGAGAATGTCTATGGTTGTGAAGTTCATGTCGCTGAAGTCGCAAATCATTAGTTTTCCCTTTAAAGCGGAACCCATACCAGTAAGAACTTTTATGGTTTCCATGGCTTGCATGGTTCCAATAATGCCTGGAGTTACTCCCAACACGCCGCGCACGTCGCATGTTAATAGGTTGCTGTCGTCAATGTTTGGGAGGATGCATTCTAAGCATGGAGTTTCTGGCGGGGCGAAAACGGAAAGGTTGCCTTCAATTCCTATGGCTGCCCCAAAAACATATGGGATTTGAAGTTTTGCGCATGCTCTGTTAACCAAGTAGCGGGTTCGCATGTTGTCTAAACCGTCCACAACACAGTCCATTCCAGAAAGTAACTTCTCAACGTTGTTTGCGTTCAAGTTTTCTGGAATGGATTCCACTTTTACTAGTGGGTTGATTTTGGTTAACCTTTTTGCTGAAACTTCAACTTTTGGATAACGCAAATCTTGTGGCGTGTATAAGACTTGTCTGTGGAGGTTGTGCATTTCCACGGTGTCTTGGTCTATTAGGCGTATGTGCCCAACTCCAGCAAGCGCCAAATAAAGGGATGAGGTTGTGCCTAATCCGCCAAGCCCGACTATGGCGACTTTTGATTTTGAAAGCTTTTTTTGTCCTTCTTTGCCGAGTTCTTTTAGGATTGTTTGGCGACTGTAAAATTGTTCGTATAAGACTTTTTTCTTGGGCATTTTCGTGGTTCCTCCCTTTTATACTGTTTTAACTAGTTTTATATCTACCCTTTTTCAGAAATTGTTTTTCATAAATTTCTCTAACACGCTGTATAGTGTCTGCTTCTTCTGGGTTTTTATCTTCTCTTATGCGGGTTATTCTTGCAAAACGTAAAGCCATTCCGCACTTGTATTTTGGGCTTTTCTGAATTTCATTATATGCCACTTCAACAACTATTCTGGGAACAACAACCCTTCGCGGCTCTTCTTTTATGGCTAACTCCTTAAGACGTTTCGTCATTTCAATGATTTCTGCATCTGTTAATCCCTTGAATGTTTTGCCCACAGTTAGATATTCTCCAGTTTCTGCATCCCGCGCTGCCAAATAGTAGTCTGAAAGCCATTTATGCCTTCGTCCATAACCGTATTCAGCTGCAACAATAACTAAATCTAGGGGTTCGAGGACTGGCTTTATTTTGAGCCAATGTTTTCCGCGGATTCCAGGCGTGTAGGGGCTGTCAATTCTTTTTGCCATCAATCCTTCATGTCCAGCGTCCATAGCCTCTTTCAAAAATTGTTCTGCTTCGTCGAGTTTATCTGTAACTATCTGCTTTGTTAATTGTATTTTTCCAGCATTTTCAGCCAGTATTTTTCTTCTCTGCAAATAGGGAAGCGTAATTAGGCTTTCTCCGTTTAGGTATAAAATGTCGAAGAGGTAAAGTTGCACTGGAATTTTTTCAGCCATATCCTCTATTGCGTGGACTCTTTTGAATCTTCGCATTAAATGCTGAAATGGGATGGGATAGCCGCGATTGTCTACTGCGATTACTTCTCCTTCAAAAATTGCTTCTTTCGCCCTAACATTTTCTCTGGCTTTTTCAACTATTTCTGGCAAGCTTGAAGTAACATCTGTAAGTCTTCTGCTGAAAATCCTAATTTCATCACCGAGTTTGTGAATTTGGATTCTTGCTCCGTCCAGCTTATATTCGAGGGCTGTTTTTCCTCCATGTTCTTTTAAGGCTTCGGCGACATCGTTTGTCATTTGAGCCAGCATAAGCCTTACTGGTCTAAAAACTTTGAACCCAACTTTTAGTAGGCTTTCTTTACCTTCTTTTTTGACTATGGCGGCAACTTCTCCAATGTCGCCTAAAGTCATACCTGCTTTCTGCACCTCTTTCAGTGGAATTCAGAAGGCTTTTGAAACAGCTTGCTCCATCAAACCTTCATGGAAGCCTGTTCGCATTTCCCCTATGAAAATTTTAACTAAATATTTAACTTCGAGAGGGGAAGCAGTGCTTATAAGGGCTTCTATTAGGCGTTCCTTCTTTTCCCTCGAACCGTATCCTGTGGCTTCTGCTATAACCTCCAACTGACGTCTCACTTCGGTTAGTGTTAATGATCTTTGAAATAGGGTTGCTTGCCTTTTGATTTTGCTTTCTTCAAAAACTTCTTTTGTGGCTGAGCCTATGTCACCAGTTTTGCTGAAAGCTTCTATGAAGACATTCCATTCAACGTTTGCTATTCGTTTTATTATTTCGCTCAGAGTTGCCCAACTAACATCAAGCGTCTGTTGGCTCCATTTTGGGAAGGGTCTTCCAAGGATCATGGAGACTGCTGGCTCAACTTCCTCTGCATCCAAACTTCTTAGAAATTCTGCAACAAGGTCTATCATTAGAAGTCGCTTGGCTGTGGCTTCCAGTTTTTCGCAAAGCTCTGCTAAGGCTTTAAAGGGAGTCTGCATAAAGGTTAACCTTTTCAAGATTTTCAATGTTAAATTATAGAGATAAACGTTCTTTTGTGAACAAAAAGGGGAAAAGAGTTGTTTAGAATGAAGCTTCCAGTTTTTCTTTAACTTCCTTTATTTTCTTTTCCAGTTCCTCAACCTTTTCCTTTTCCTTTAATGCAATGTAGCAGTCTCTTGCATATTCTAGGGCGCTTACTCCGAACCTATCAAAACCTTTGTTGAAGGATAGTTCTGCGGATTTTAGAAAATTTTCCACAGCCTTTTCATGGTCTTTTAGCATGTAGGCGCATTCTCCAGCTTTGAAAAGCATAGATGTGGCGTCAAAGAAGTTGTTGGCTTTACGGTATAATTCTGAAGCTTGCAGAAATTTTTCCATGGCTTCTTTGTATTTGCCAGTTTCATAAAGCGTGTTTGCATCCTTGTGCAGTTTTACCGGGTCTTCCTTAACTTTTTCGCTCATAACGGTTCAACTCGCATTTTGCTATTTATGAGCATAACACTTCCATTTTAGGGTTTTCCCATTTTACGCAATTGAACAATTCTAATATAATTGTGGATGTTAAGAGAATTTGGTTGAAGGGAAACCGTATGAAAATTTGCGATGCTCATGTGCATTTGGGAAAGTCTGGACCTTGGCAACCCTACATAAATCCAACAATCTACATGAATGAGCTTATTCGGCTCTTTGACAAATATAATGTTGAACGAGCAATAGTTTTTCCAAATCCAAATGTTGGCGATGAATATCCAAAAGTGAACGATTACATAGCAAAATCCGTTAAGAAACATCCAAAAAGGCTAGTAGGGTTTGGACGTGTAGACCCAAGAAGAGAAGACGCCATAAAAGAGTTAACTCGCATAAAAAACGGTTTAGGCTTGATAGGGGTTAAACTTCATCCAATGGTGGAATGTTTCAGACCAGACCACCCCTTCTTCAACAAATTTTTCAAGAAAACCAACGCCCTAAACCTTCCAATACTTTTCCATTCAGGAGACGGATTTTCCTCTCCAGGACTTATCTTAAAAATTGCTAAGAAATATCCAAAACTTCCCATAATTCTTGCACATTTGAGAGAAGGGTCTGTTAACGCCTTAAGGGAATGCGAAAATGTTTATGTTGAAACCTCTGGCACACTGCCAGACTTCATTGAACTTTCAGTTGACATAGACGAAAACAGAATAATGTTTGGTTCGGACATTCCCTATTATCGTTATCCAACCCAAATAGCAATCGTGGAGGCTGCAGAAATTTCACAGAAATCAAAAAGAAAAATTTTCTATGAAAACTTCCAAAAATTGTTTAACCAAAATAATAAAGGCTGAAAATCCGTTATGACTCTTAAATGTGTTAAATGCGAATCAAAATTTTCATATTCGCCATTACTGGACAGATGCAAAAATTGTGGCGGAATACTCGAATATGATTTAGGGTTGCCAAAAAAACGCAAAATTAAGTTTTCGGGACGCTTCACTTTTTGGAGATATAAAATTCTGCTTCCACCAGTGCGCCAGGAAATTAGCTTAGGCGAGGGTGGAACACCCCTTCACAAAGCCTCTAGGCTTGCCAAAAGTTTGGGTTTGCAAAAATTATATTTGAAGGATGAGACCAGAAACCCCACAAACTCTTATAGGGACAGAGCCGCAGCGCTTTACGTATCAAATGCTATTGACTTTAAGTATGATACTTTGGTTTGCGCATCAAATGGAAATTTAGGCGCCTCTTTGGCTGCATATTGCGCTAAGGCTGGGCTTAACTGCCATTTGATTGTGCCAAAACTTGTGGACATTGGAAAGTTAGCACAGATGTTGGTTTATGATGCTACCATAGAAGAGTTTGGTGAAATTTTGGACGATTCCATATGTAAAGCTGAAGCCTTAGCAAAGGAGATGAATTGGTATCAAGCCACAGCAGAATTAAATCCCATAGCAATTGAGGCTCAAAAAACAATTTCCCACGAAGTTTATGAACAGCTTGGCGTTCCAGACTATTTTATAGTGCCTATGGGAAGCGGCGGAACAATTTATTCTATATGGAAAGGCTTCAAAGAACTTGAACGGTTTGGAATAACAAATTCGTTACCAAAAATGGTGGGAGTTCAGCCAGAAGGCAGCTCGTCAATAGTCAAAACATTTTTAGAAGGACAATCGAAAATGCTGAAAATATCTAAGCCATCCACTCATGCTTTAGCCGTTTTGGTATCAGAGCCATTGCAAGGCGAACTCGCCATAAAAGCCCTAAAAGAATCGGACGGTTTAGCCTTAACAGTTTCTGACCAAGAAATCTTCTCAGCAGAACTTCAAATAGCCAAACTTGAAGGCATGTTCGCCGAACCAGCAAGCTCCGCCACAGTCGCAGCCCTAAAAAAATTGGTTGAAGCTGGAAAAATTGAAGAAAAAAGTAGTGTTGTTTGCTTAATCAGCGGAAGCGGACTAAAAGCCACAGATGTGCTCCACGCCTTAACCAAAAAACAAAAAACAGCAAAAGTAGGCTTAGAACTAAGCACAAAAGAAAAAATACTCCAAATATTAAACAAAAAAGATGCATATGGTTATGATTTGTGGAAAACATTCGGTAAAACCATGACCAGAGCAGCCATA
>JARYMR010000099.1 GCA_029907045.1 Candidatus Bathyarchaeota archaeon | reverse complement strand
AACATAATCAAAGGGAAATTTTCTAACAAAATCTTCGATTTCTTCAGCGAATTTTGGGATGAAATCCACTTCGGCGCCCATTTTCACCGGCAAATCTGCATTAGCCTTTAAATTGAGGAAGTTTTGAAGATAAGTTGAATTTATGGGTATAAAGGGGCGCCCCTTAATGTGATGGAAGGTTATGTGCTCTGAAAAGCCTATTTCGTCAAGCTTCCTCTGCTTTGCTTTTTTGACATACTCTTCCATTGAGCCTTTGGCATCCAGCGAAACCTTGGTGTGAATATGATAATCAGCTGGCATTTTATTCACTTATGTTCTGATTTTTCCACCGCTTTTCTGCACAAGCTCTGACAACTGAATTATGGCTTTTCCAATACGGTCTTTGGCGATTTTAGAGTTTTCAGCGGTTGTTGAAAAGTGGATTTCTATGTGCGGTTTTTTCTCTTCGCCTTTTGGATGAGATTTAATATATACATAAGGATTATCGTGCATTGTCTTGTCAATTAAGGGCGCCAAAGAAGATTCCATAATATTATTAGCATAAATGCTTGTTTCAAAAAACACAACCTTTCCAGCCTCCCTTTTTAGAAGAGGCACAACAGATTCCTCAAAAATAGCTTCCATTTCTGATGGAACGCCTGGTAAGGCTATCAAAAATGTTTTTTCAACATCAATCCTTACGCCTGGAGCCGTGCCGACCGGATTTGGTAATGGATCCGCTTCTTCTGGAAGCCTTGCCATTTTCACTCTAGGCGGTGTCAACTCCACCCTTTCAATTTTTCTTGCTTTTGCATAAGCTTCATATTTTTCCCTAACCATTTTCAAAGCCTTCTCATTGACTTCCAATTTGCGGTTTAGAGCCTTAGCTATTCCTTCTAAAGTTTTGTCGTCGAAGGTTGGTCCTAACCCACCTGTTGTTATTAGGAACCTCGGTTTTCGCTGTAAGGCTTCTTTTATAGTGTTAGCAATTTCTTCGATGTCATCGCTTACAACTGTTATTCGCTTAACTATTATTCCAAAGGAAGTGGCACGTTTAGCAATCCATTGGGCGTTTGTGTTTAATGTTTTGCCAATTAAAAGCTCATTGCCAACACAGATTATTTCCATTTGCTGAACCATATTTTTCACGTACCCGTTTTTAGACAATTTGAAATAAAATTGTTTGCTTTTATGCTGTTGCTAATTTATTGTTAAAAACGGTTGAATAGCGCCTATTTTTTCTTGCTTAGCCACCACTTCAAATATTCTTTTCTCCGCTTTTCCTGCTCTTCCTCCTTCCTCTCAAGAGTTGGTCTAAGCTTTTCTCTAAGTTCCATCAACTCTTGTTGTGTCACAGATAATCCGCAGCTTTTGCAGACGTAATGTTTGGTGGCCAATATATAATGCATTTCGCCTCCGCATTCTGGGCAATATGGCATTTTAATCCCATTTTATCTCTGGTCTTAAGAATTGAGTGTATGCCGTCAAATAAAAGGGTTTTTAAATGAAAAGCAACGTTGACTGCAACTGATTAAATAATTTGTTTATTCCAAACTTTCCAATAGTTGGCATGCTGTATGGATGCAATTAGCACAATACCACTTATCAAGTTGCAATATGTAAATGGCATAGGCGTTGTTTCTGCAAATGTCACATTTATGCCAACGGACAATTAGGTCATCATTTAGGACTATTTTAGGCGTCTTTTCATCTCCAGTTTAAATCGTGAAGAGCATCCTCTAAACAAGCGGATGAAATATATGTTTCGTAAAAATCTTTATGAGACATTTATTAACTGATAAAATTTGTCAGTTTCACTTCCTTAGCAAAATGCAATGCTCTCTCCATCTCTTCTCTAGTAAGTCTTCTGCGCAGTTCTGGAATCTCATAAGCTCGCCACTCGGGTCTATACTGAAACATCACGTTAACCCTTGTTTCCACGCCCAAATTTTCAGCTGTCCAATTTATAATCGGCTTTGTGCAGCACTCCAAATGACTTGGCAAAACCAGTATGCGAATTATTAGTTCGCCATAATTTTTTGCTTCCAGATGATTGCGTGTGCAAACATCCCAATAGTTTGGTGCTTCAGAAATTTTTTCAGCACATTCGCCGGGTCCATACTTGAAATCTAACAGGTAAACGTCTGCGAATCCAGCTAAAAGTTGGGCTGTCTCTGGACTGTAATAGGTGTTTGAGTTCCAAACAACTGGTATATTCACGTTTACATGCTTGAAAGTTTCAAGCCAATGTTTCAGCCATGGTGTTGGTTCTCCGCCCACGAGGTTAGCATTTCTGCAACCGCTTAAGCGTAAATTTTCAACTTCCTTAGCCAAATCCTCTATTTTGTAAACTTCTCCCTTCTCCATCCATTGAGAAATTGTCCAGTTCTGGCAGTGTTTACAGCGCATGGTGCAACCCATGGTAAAAATTGTTCCAGAAGGCACAAGTTCTGGTTCTTCGCCTACATGCTCAAAAATGCTCGAAACCATTATTTCCGAACCGCACTTGCAAAAACCAAGTTTTCCTTCAACTCGGTTTACCCCGCATCTTCGAGTGCAGAAATGGCAGTTCACGAGAATTTTTTTGGCTATTTCTATTTTCAAATCAAGGTAAGATTTTTCTGGTATTGGCATTGTCTTCAAATTTTCTCGTTTAGTGTCGATTTCTCTTTGAAGTTTGTAGAATTCTTCTGTAAGTTTTTCGTGTTTTCGCAAAAGTTCTTCTAAAGAACAGTCTTCGCTAAAATCAGTGCCAAGTTTTTTTGCTATCAAAAATTTTGCTGGCTTCTCATCTTCTACGATAGCAAAATATCTACTTAGGCTTTTCCTCGCCATCTTGTCATTAAGCACAGCCATTGCGTCTGGACGCAGGAGTCTCCACATGATTCTTCTAAAATATTACTCGCCCACAACAAAATAAGAGTATAGCCTTACATTTTCTCTACAATTCTCTTCATTTATTTTTTCCTTTGAATCTTATGTGAAATAAGTTAAAACATATCTTTCAATATCTGGTTGAGCATGCTGTGCTGTTATATTCCTTTAATTGTGATTTTGTATCTGCAAATTAAATTTATACACACCTAATATGCGCTACTTCGAAAATGGCATAGCAATCAGAAAGACGATTCTCTCAGCAAAAACCAATACAGAGTAAAACCTTAGAAAAGGCAAACCTTTTACCCGAAGCAACAGCTTTAGAAATGCCTTCTCCTCTATAAGATTCTTCTAGAAAATTCTCATATAACATTTATCCCAAACTCGCAAAAAAGAGGACAATTTTCAATTAGTCTATCGGTCCTACAAAAGATTATAAAATATAATCTTGCGGGCTATGAGGGTTCAAGGACAAATTAATAGAAGTACGCAGATAAAAAGAACACAAAACCCATAGCCCTGCTAAGTATGCAGTATGCGATAGGTTATATTTCAGTTGTTTGAAAGATGGTTCAAGAAGTTAATATTTTTTAACCTTATGCCTTATTAATCTAGATAGTGAAGTTTCGTGGATTTAATTTCACGGTTCGATCCTTGGCGTTCAAAGCTTTGCAGTTGTAAACCTAAATTAACTTTTAATCCTTATACTGGGTGTGATCACAAGTGCGTTTATTGTTATGCTTCCAGTTATATTCCAAAATTTTTCTTTTGCAGACCTAAAAAGGATTTGATTCCAAAATTGGAAAGAAACGCGATGAAGCTTAAGGGTGAATTGATTTCTTTAGCCAATTCTTCAGAGCCATATCCAAACTTGGAAGCCAAAATGGGTTTGACACGGAAATGCTTGGAAATCCTAACGAAGCAGAGCTGTAAGCTTCAGATTATTACAAAATCCAACATTGTCACAAGAGATGTTGACCTTTTAAAAAAGAAGCCTTCAATGGTTTCCTTAACAATAACTACCATCGATGATGAACTCGCAAAAATCATGGAACCTCACGCTCCGCTGCCTTCGAAACGGTTGAAGGCTGCTGAATCCTTGGTTAATAAAGGCATACCCACTTCTATCCGTATAGATCCCATAATTCCCTTCGTAAATGATAACCAAGAAAACCTTATCAAAACAATTGCTTCAATGGGCATAAAACACATAACAGTTTCAACCTACAAGGTTAAACCAGATAATTGGCAAAGGTTCCGCATGGCATTGCCTAAGGCAGCGGAAAAACTGAAACCTCTCTATTTTGAAAATGGAGAGAGAATTGGTAGATATGCTTATTTGCCAAAGAGTTTGCGGCTTGAAATTATGGAAAAGATGCGCTTAATAGCTGAAAAATATGGCATAAAATTCGGAACATGCCGAGAAGGCTTAAGCCACTTAAATACCGTTCTCTGCGACGGTTCATGGTTAATATATTCGGCTGAAGAGGCTATGGCTTAAGCAAGCCTTATTTTTAGCATTTCACAAATATTATTGAATCATTATGTCATCAGAAAACCATACAATTAAAGGTTTACCCCCAGGCCAGAAGCCAATAAAACAGCATTTAAGATGGGGGAAGGATCACCCTACTATTGGCGTTCCAGTTCCAAAAATCGATCTAGAAAGTTGGACTTTAATTGTTGATGGGGAAGTGAAGAAACCTTTAAGACTTGGTTGGAGTGACATCCAAAAGCTTCCAAAGATTGAATTAGTGAGCGATTTTCATTGTGTTGAGGGATGGAGCGTTTTAGGCTGCAAATGGGAAGGAATTCGCTTTAAAATCATAGTTGATTTAGTTAAGCCAAAAGAGAAGGCAAAGTTTGTTTCCTTCCATTGCGCAGATGAATACACAACATCCCTCCCCTTACAAGAACTTTTGAAAGATAATGTTCTCTTAGCCTATAAACTCGATGGAAAATTCCTTGAAGAAGGATTAGGCGCCCCATTACGATTGGTTATTCCTGACAAGTATGGATACAAAAGTGCTATGTGGCTCACAAGAATAAAGTTCACTTTAAAGAAGGAGCTTGGCTATTGGGAAAGTCGAGGCTATAGTGACTCTGCAGATGTTTGGAAAAATGACCGGTTCACTAAATAAAATTTTGATATGCTTTCTGTCAAAACCAGTAAAGGTAAATTTTATGGATGTAACATAAGCACCTATAGATGTAGAAGGATGAAAATACTTCAAAAGTTATCTGGGCGACAGCTTAGAAGGTAAAACCCGTGGGATTAGCGCAAAATAAAACATGCCGTAGAGTTAGGACTAGTTCCGTAATAAAGAAGAATATAAAGTGATAGCGGGCGGGGTGGGATTTGAACCCACGACCACAAGCTTTCTTCGCTGGTTAGGAGGCTTGCGCCCTATCCATGCTAGGCTACCCGCCCAAACAATAGAATAAGCAAAATTCAGATTTTAACTTAATGTATTTGCAAAA
>JARYMR010000098.1 GCA_029907045.1 Candidatus Bathyarchaeota archaeon | reverse complement strand
AAAAAGTATGTTACACAATGGACGTTGAAAGATGGAACACCAGTTATTCTTCGCCCAATAAAACCCGAAGACGAAGCGCTCCTGCGTGAATTATATTCTTCCCTTTCAGAAGAAACCATGAGATTTCGATTCTTCCAAATTTTTAGGGAAGTAACCCATGAAACATTGACAAGATATTGCAACTTGGATTACGACCGGGAAATCGCCATAGTAGCAGAAATACAAAAAGACCAAAGAAAAATCATAGGCGTTGGTCTGCTTTCTCTTGAACCTGGCAGAAAAAATGGAGAGTTCGCCGTTGTTGTAGGAGACCAGTGGCAAGGACTTGGACTTGGATCAAAATTGATTGATTATATTATTGAGATTGGGAAAGAAATGAAGTTGAAGGCAATTTATGGTTTTGTAATTTCAGACAACGCAAAAATGATTCATTTATGCAATAAAAAGGGTTTCAGAATTGAACCAGTCGACAGCGAAACTTCCAAGGCAATAATGGAATTAACATAAAAAATAGGTTTGTTTAGGTTTTGCCGCGTTCTAAAGCTTCCTTAACGCTTTCGTAAGCCTTCTTTGCCTCTTCAACGGCCACTCCATCTTCCAATGTTGTAACATCGCCTATGGCTGCTCCACTCACAATAGCCTTCAACAGTCTTCTCATGATTTTGCCGCTTCTTGTCTTTGGCACAGAATCAACAAAGGCTATTACGGCATCAGAAGCCACAAGGGGACCAATGGTCGCTCTCAAATGCATTTTTAACTCGTCCGCAAGCTTTGGATTTGGTGAATATCCATGTTTAAGCACTGTGAAGATAAAGGGTATTTCCCCTTTCACTGGGTCAGCCTTTCCAATGCATGCTGATTCTGCAACCGCTGGATGCTTAATCATTGCAGACTCAATTTCTGCAGTTCCAATTCTGTGACCTGCAACTTTCAAAACGTCATCAGCCCTTCCTAAAATCCATAAATACCCATCCTTGTCTTTTATGGCGAAGTCTCCAGTGTAAAAGTAGGTTTTGCCCTTAAACCTTGACCAATAAACGTCCACATATCTTTGAGGATTCTTGAAAAGCGTCATGAGCATGGCGGGCCAAGGCGAAGTTATAGCTAAGTAGCCTCTAACTCCAGGCGGACACGGATTTCCATCATCGTCCAAAACTTCTAATGTGACGCCTGGGAATGGATAACCATTTGTTCCAGGCTTAAGTGGAAATATTTTTCCCATTCCTGGAAAGTGACCCGTCAACATTTGTCCTGTTTCCGTCATCCACCAAGTGCTTGAGGCGACTATGTCTTCTCTTCCGATGTTTTTGAAGTACCATTTGAATGCTTCTGGGTTTATGGGCTCGCCTACTGAATGGCAAATTCTAACAGTGGATAAGTCGTATTTTTTGACGAGTTCTTCTGGAAACTTCATGAGCATTCTGATGGCTGTTGGCGTCGTATAGAATAGTGTAACTCCATAGCGTTGAATTATGCTCCACCATCTGTCGGGTCCTGGAAAATCTGGTGCGCCTTCATACATTATGGATGTCAAACCCATGAGGAAAGGACCATAAACAATGTAGGAGTGCCCAGTAACCCATCCGATATCAGCTGTGCACCAATAAATGTCGCTTTCTTTAACATCGAATATCAACTTCATAGTAGCATATAATCCAACTGCATATCCGCCTATAGGAATTTGTGCTCCTTTTGGTGCGGCTGTTGTGCCAGAAGTGTAGAGGATGTATGAGAAATCTTCTGAGCCGCATCTTTCAGCTGGAACCTTAACATTTTTTGGCACATCTTTTATTAGTTCATGATGCCAAATGTCTATTTGGCTGTTCCAGGGTATTTCATTGCCAGCCCTTTTAATCACTATAACCTTTTCTATTTTTACGCCGTTTTGTGCGCATATTTTTATGGCTTCGTCAACTATTGGTTTGAGGCTTATTATTCTGCCACGCCTATAAAATCCGTCAGCAGTAACGATTATTCTTGATCCCGCATCCATGGCTCTTGTGGCTAAGGCGTTTGCGCTGAATCCGCTGTAAACAGCGCTGTGTTTGGCTCCAAGTCTTTGGAGGGCAAGCATGTAGAAGGGTAGTTCTGGAATCATGGGCAAATATAATGTCACTATTTCGCCCTTTTTGACGCCGAGTTTTTCTTTTAGGGCGTAGCTGATTACGTTGGATTCTCTGTACATATCGTAATATGTGAACTTTCTAACCTCTTTGGGCTGTTCCAATGTTTCGTCCCATGGTTCGCCCTCCCAAATTAATGCTAACTTGTTCTTTCTTCCCTGTTCAATCTGCCAGTCTGTGTCAAGGTAAGCCAGATTTGTTTCTCCACCCACAAACCATCTGTAAAATGGAGGATTGCTGTCATCCAACACTTTGTTCCATTTTTTGAACCAGAAAATCTCGTTCGCCCATTTCTCCCACCATTCTTCCATGGCTTTTTTGTCACTTACAGTACTCTCGTACCACTTTTTGAAGTTGTTTTTATCCCAAACTCGGTCTTTCCAGCTGGGTGGAATTATGTCGGCTTCAAATTCTTTGTAGACTTCTATTCCTTCCTTGGACATTTTCATTTCACCTTGGACGGATTTTCTTTACAAAAATTATTTACCATATTTATAGGTTTAGGTCGTGAAAATATGGAATTATTGTTGGTTTATATCAAAAAGAGAAAGGTATAAGCGCGTTTAGCTTACTGGACATATTGGCAAGACTGTTCTTCCATGGGCTTCATTTAGAATTTCTGCTAGAGCTAGGTAGAAGGCGCTTAATCCACAAATTATTCCTTCAACTCCAATTATGCGTGTAAACAATTCTAAATCTGCTGATGTTATTGAAGTGTAGGCTAGAAGTGCTGATTTGGCTGAGAGGAGGAAGAATAGGATTGCGAGGCTTAAGAAAACGAATTGTAAAGCCCTATTAGTTTTTAGAGTGCTGAAGAACATTATAAATGTGAATAGTCCCCACATGAAGAAATAGGCCATAAATGCTTCTTGACTGATAAGCCATGGTGTGCTGTATTGTGGTATAGCTGGTCCGTAGGAAGAGAATGGCCATATTCCCATAGTAGCCACGTTGACTGTTCCAAGCCAGTTTAGGGCTACGAAGGATAGCCAGAATAATCCGTAAGATGTGAAGGCTGTTGTTCCGAAAGTGTTGCCCTTCTTATATTCTAGTATACCAGCAATAATTTGGGCTATGCCGCCGTAGAATATTCCCATTCCAAGAATCATGCCGTCGATTGGTCCTAAGCGGGCGTTGTGGACAAAGTTTAGGAGAACTGTTGTCATTCCAAAACCCAACAGTCCAAGGGGAGCTGGATTCGCAGTTTTTTCACTCATGCCTTTCAATCCTTCTTTTGTTGTGAAAACGCTAAATAAAAATGGGTTGGGGATATATGCTTTTCTGGCTACTGCTTCCGTTTTTTACTTGCAATGTACTTTCCTAACTCTAACGAACCAAAGACTATCGCCGTGAATAGGATTGCGATTGCCCAGTCTATAGGTTCTGGTGCGTGCACATCGAACAAGTCTTGAAGGAAAGGTGTGTAAAGCACCATTAATTGAAGACCTAATGATGAGAGGATTGCGACCCATAGGAACTTATTTTTGAAGACGCCAACCTTGAACACCGTATATTTTAGTGAACGGGCTGAAATGGCATTTGCTAACTCCATTAAGATCATAGCCGTAAGCAACTGTGTCCTAGCCTCAAGCAAGTTGTATTCGCCTAACCATGGCTGATGCATGAAATAGCCGTATAGAAGCAGCACGGTCATCATAATGGGCACTGCTGATAGATAGAGTTTTACATCCCGTGTGAAAACGCTTTCGTTTGGATCTCTTGGCTTCCTTTCCATCAAATCCGGATCGCCAGGGTCTATTCCTAAGGCTAAGGCTGGTAAGCCATCCGTTGTCAAGTTAACCCATAAGAGTTGTATTGCGGTTAAGGCAACTGTTGGAGAAAGTTTCGGGTCTTCGCCTGCTTGGTAGGCTGAACCTGCCAAGTATGGAACGCTGACCATTACTATGAACATTACAAGGATTTCCATAATGTTGCATCGGAGCAAATAGGTTAAGTACTTCTTTATGTTATCGTAGATTTCACGTCCTTCTTTGACAGCCTTAACAATTGATGCGAAGTTGTCGTCTGTTAAAACCATGTCTGAAGCTTCTTTAGTCACTTCCGTGCCGGTAATCCCCATCGCGACACCTATGTCTGACAATTTGAGGGCTGGTGCATCGTTTACGCCGTCGCCGGTCATTGCAACAACATATCCTTTCGCTTTCCAAGCCTTAACAATCCTCATTTTGTGTTCAGGCGAAACACGGGCATAAATCACAACGTTCTCGACCATTTGGGTTAGCTGTTCATCGTTTATTTTGTCCAACTCTTGTCCAGTAAGCACTTGACCTGGCGCTTCGTTTTCGCCTATTAAGTTAAGTTCTTTGGCTACAGCCACTGCTGTAAGTTTGTGGTCGCCAGTTACCATGACGACTTTGATTCCAGCGTTTCTGCAAAGCGAAATTGCATCTTTAACTTCTTCCCTTGGAGGGTCAATCATTCCCATTATTCCAACAAAAGTCATATCATTCTCAATTTTTTCATCAAAATTTGTTGCGGATTCTGGCAGTTCTTTGTAAGCGAAGCCTAAATTTCTCAGTGCCTGCATTGCCATAGCCTCGTTTACCTTAAGTATCTTTTCCCTATCTTCTTCTGTTATTTTGCGCACTTTTCCCTTTGAGAGAATCTTCGTGCATTTTTCCAAGACTATTTCTGGTGCTCCTTTCATGAAAGCCATTTTCTTTTTAGATGCCAAGTGAACCGTTGTCATGCGCTTTCTTTCGGAAGAAAATGGAACCTCGCCTATGCGTGGAGTTTCCTTCTCTAACTCTTCTTTCCATAATCCAGCTTTGGCTGCGGCAACAACTAAAGCGCCTTCTGTGGGGTCGCCTTTAATTGTCCATCTTCCACTTTCTTTTTCCAATTTTGCATCATTACACAATGCTGAAATCTTTAAAAGTGCCACAAGCTCCTCTTCTTGCGCTGGATCCAATTTTTTGTCCTCAAATATGAATTCGCCTTGGGGCTCGTAGCCTACTCCTGAAACTTTTATTGTTTTGTCATTCACGTATATTCTTTGAACAGTCATTTCACCCTTGGTCATTGTTCCAGTCTTGTCGGCGCAGATGACACTTGTGCATCCCAATGTTTCAACGGCTGGAAGTCTCCTAACTATAGTGTTTACCTTAGCCATACGATACATGCCAACTGCAAGGGCACCAGTCACTATTGCGGGTAAAGCTTCTGGAACTGCAGCAACAGCGAGGCTTACACCCCACAAAATCATGTCA
>JARYMR010000097.1 GCA_029907045.1 Candidatus Bathyarchaeota archaeon | reverse complement strand
TAGGAGTTTCAGACTACGCTCAAAGACACTTGAAAGGCATAGCCCAAGTCATCACCGAAAACGTTGGGAAAGAAATTGGCAAAATGGAGCCTTTCGGTGTGGCTGAAACATGGATGTTTATGTTCGACTTATACGCGCCCGTAAGCGGCAAAATCGTTAAAGTTAACGAAGAATTGAAAGAAAAACCCTACATAATAAACGAAGACCCCTACGAAAAAGGCTGGATTATTGAAATTAAACCCAAAAACTCGCTGGTCCTGGAAGAGGAATTGAAAACTCTGCTAAGCTCAAGAGAATATAACAAATGGGTAAGCAAACTTGAGGGTAGACTCCGCGAGTAGCTACATTAACCGTATCTTTTTATATATTCTGCCTTTTTTGTATATATTTATCTTCGGTCATATTTATGTTAAGTTTAATTTAGGTTACTTAATATATTGGACAGCGCACTAAAATTAACTTCTAAAAAGGTTGACTCGCAAATGGAAAAGAGTTTGCAGAAAGTTAGGAAGTTGCCGCCTTGCCGTGCGGCTTGTCCAGCCCTTGTTAACGTTCAAGCATATGTTTCTCTGATTCAGATGGGCAAATTCAAGGAAGCTGTGGAAGTCATAAGGAAAGATATGCCTTTTCCAGCCATTTGTGGAAGAGTTTGTTTTGCCCCTTGTGAAAAAGCTTGTGCAAGAAAAAATGTGGAGCAAGCAGTGGCAATACGCTCTTTGAAAAAGGTAGTTGCCGATGTTGAACGAGAACAAGGGCGTGTAAGGGGCGAACCTATACCTCAGAGATATAGCAAAAAGATAGCCATTATTGGAGCTGGCCCAGCTGGGCTTGCTGCAGCTTACGAACTTATTAAGCTTGGTTATCCTGTCATTGTTTTTGAACGTACGCAAGAAGCAGGTGGGATGATGCGGTACAGAATACCTGACCAACTTCTTGAAAAATTTGTCGTGTCCAACGAGATAGCCTATATTCAAGATTTAGGTGTGAAAATTAAATATGGCGTTGAATTTGGAAAAGACATAGATTTAGACGGTTTGCGAAAAGAAGGATACGAAGCAGTTTTCATAGCTATTGGAAAGCTATCAGAATCGCCACCTTTACCTTCAGAACTATTGAGTAAAGAATCAGGGGCTTTTACAATACTGGTTAATCCAATAACATTGGAAACAAAGATACCTGGCATTTTTGCTGGAGGCGATTCGATTAAAGAAAAACCAGCAGGAATTATCGCTGCTGTTGCCTCTGGAAAGCGTGCAGCTGCCTTAATTCACCGTTACCTGAATGGCCAAGACTTAAGAGCTGAAAGGGAAGAAATTGAGGAAACTACATGGATTAAGAACTGGGAAGGTGTCGAAAAAAAGCCGCAAAGATATGCCCTTAAGAAAGGCGAACCCAAACCTAGAATAAGCTTTGAAGAGTTTGCAGAAGCTCTGGAAAAAATTAAACGGAAGGCAAAGTTTGAAGCATTCCGATGCCTTGTTTGTGGACCATGCACTGAATGCCTTGCAAAAACAGGCTTTTGTGAAGCAGACAAGCCTATAATTAATGAAAACATATGCAGTGGCTGCGGCGTCTGTACGTCAATTTGTCCGTTCAACGCAATGAGCAAGAACGAAAAAGGAATAGCACAAGCCAATGAAGAGCTCTGTAAAGGATGTGGAATATGCGCTGCCCATTGCCCAGAAAATGCAATTAAAATGGAACATTCAACGAACGAGCAAATAATAAGTTGTGCTCTGGCAGGATTTGGGGGATGAGTTTTTGAGTTTTGTAAAGCCGAAAATTGTTTGCTTCGTTTGCAATTGGGCTTTTAGTGATCAAGAATTATCTTTTAGCGGAATCCAAAAAGTTGCTAAAGTAAATGTCGTTAATGTGAAATGCATTGGAAGATTAGATCCAGTTATCGTGCTTGAAGCGTTTATTAAAGGCGTAGAGGGTGTCTTGCTAGTTGGTTGTGCCCCTCCCGACTGCCATTTTATTGAAGGCTATATTTACGCCCAGTCCACAGTTTACACATTAAAGAAGTTACTTGCTCTGGCAAATTTGGAACCTGAACGTTTACGGTTACGTTTGGTTTCACCCTTGGAAGAAATAAGATTTGTTAAAATTCTGGGAGATTTCGTGGAGCAGTTAGAAAGGCTGGGGCCTTCACCCTTATCAAAGGAGAAATATGATGCAAAAGTTTTTGAAAATGTATTGGCAGCTAAAAATGTAGCCGCAAGTTTCCGTCTAAAGGCTTGGATTGGAAAAGAAGCAGAACTAACAAGAACTGGAAACGTTTACGGTAAAAGATTTTCTAAGGAAGAATTTGAAACATTGTTAGAGGATATCATCAAAGCAGAGTTCATTCGTCATAAAATACTCCTTTTAACTAAAAAGAAGCCATCTTCGGTCAAGGAATTGGCTGAAATTCTAAACATGAAACCCGCAATTGTGCTCCGCCACATTTTGAACATGCGCAGAAAAGGAATGATAGCCTTGGACAGCGTGGATGGAGTAACCCCGCTTTATAAAGCCATGGAGGTTCAATAATTGACAGAGGAAAAAATTGGAACAGTTCTCGTTATTGGTGGAGGAGTTGCCGGGATCCAAGCAGCTTTAGACATTGCGGATTCCGGATTCAAGGTTTACTTAATAGACCAGTCTCCAAGTATAGGTGGAGTGATGGCGCAACTTGATAAAACCTTCCCAACAAACGACTGCTCAATGTGTATTCTCGCACCTAAACTCGTGGAGGCTGGTAGACACCCGAATATAACTCTAATAACAAATGCGCAGGTAACTGGGCTGAACGGCGAAGTTGGAAATTTTGAAGTTAAAATTCAAAAAAGGAGTCGTTACGTAAACGAGGAAAAATGCAATGGATGCGGTTTGTGTGCACAAAAATGCCCCGTAGAAGCAGTAGATGCATACAATAAAGACCTAAGCGATAGAAGCGCCATCTACATTGAATATCCCCAAGCGGTGCCTTTGAAATATTTAATAGACCGGGAAAAGTGTATTGGTTGCGGTATCTGCCAAGAAGTCTGTAAAGCAAAGGCAGTTGAATATGAGCAAGAAGACACCGAAGCAGCCTTAAAAGTGGGCTCAATTATTCTGGCTTCTGGTTTCGAACCCCTAGATGCTAGGCTAAAAAAAGAATATGGTTATGGACGTTTCCAAAACGTAGTTACAAGCATAGAATTCGAGCGTATATTAAATGCTTCAGGTCCTTACGGAGGATTAATTCTAAGACCGTCCGATGGTGAAGTCCCCAGAAAAATCGCTTTTATCCAGTGCGTAGGTTCGCGTGATGCTCAAATTGGAAATAACTACTGCTCTGCTGCTTGCTGCATGTACAGCATCAAAGAAGCGATTATAGCTAATGAGCATGCTCCCATCAAGTTAGATTGTGCAATTTTTTATATGGATATAAGGGCTTATGGTAAAGAGTTTGACGCTTATTATAACCGTGCTAAAGAGGAGTATGGCATAAGATTTGTAAGGTCAAGAGTTGCAAGCGTAGAAGAAGACCCGTTGACAAACAATCTTTTTGTAAACTATGTAGAAGACGAAGAACCAAAAACTGAAGAATTCGACATGGTTGTTCTATCTGTGGGCATGCAGCCTCCCAAAAACTTTGAAAAACTAGCTGAGGTTTTAGGTATAAAGCTTAACAGATACGGCTTTTGCCAAACTGACGCTTTCTCACCTATAGAAACTTCAAAGCCAGGCATATTCGTATGCGGAGCCTTTGCTGCACCAAAAGATATCCCTGAAAGCGTAGCACAGGCAAGCGCTGCAGCAGCAAAGGCCTCAGCTACAATAGCTTCCGAAAGGGGGAAAATGGTAACAGTCAAGGAGTATATGCCTGAAAGAGACGTAAGTCAAGAAGAGCCGCGTATAGGCGTATTTGTTTGTCACTGTGGAATAAACATAGGTGGAATAGTAAACGTCCCAGAAGTTGTTGAATATGCAAAGAAACTGCCTAATGTGGTTTACGCGGAAGAGAACCTTTACACGTGTTCTCAGGATACTCAGGCGAGGATAAGGGAGAAGATAAAGGAGTATAATCTTAATCGTGTTGTTGTTGCTTCTTGTACTCCTCGTACTCATGAGCCTTTGTTTAGGGAAACCGTGCGCGAAGCTGGCTTAAACCCATACCTTTTTGAGATGGCGAACATCCGAGACCAGTGCAGCTGGGTGCACATGCACACGCCCAAAGAGGCAACGGAAAAAGCCAAAGACCTTGTCAGAGCGGTTGTTGCAAAGGCACAGAAGTTGGAACCTTTGAAAAAGCCAGTAACGAGCATAATCCCTATAGGCCTGGTCATCGGTGGCGGAGTCTCTGGTATGACTGCGGCTTTAGAGTTGGCAAGGCAGGGTTTTGAAGTACACTTGATTGAGAGGGAGAAAGAACTTGGAGGTCACATGCGCCATATCCATTACTTATTAGAAGCTAAAAATCCAAAAGAGATGTTAAACTCTCTCATTAAAAATATTTATGAAAACGATAAAATTCATGTTCATCTTAACACAGAAATAATTGACATTGATGGATACGTTGGAAACTTTAAGACAACCATTCGCTCTAATGTAAATGAGAAACAAATCGAACACGGCGTCATCATAGTGGCGACGGGAGCCTTGGAATATAAGCCAACCGAATATCTTTACGGAGTTGACCCAAGAGTTTCAACGCAACGTGAATTAGAAGAAAAACTTGCAAAAGGCGAATTTAACGCTAAGAACGTTGTCATGATTCAATGCGTAGGCTCAAGAAATGAAACGCGACCAAACTGTTCAAGGATATGTTGTTCTCACGCGATAAAAAACGCGTTGAGAATCAAGGCGTTGTCTCCAGAAACTGAAGTTTATGTGCTTTACAAAGACATTAGAACATACGGATTTAAAGAAGAATACTACCGCCAAGCAGCGGAAAAAGGCGTTCTTTTCATAAATTATGATGACAGCAGAAAACCAAAAGTAACGGTTGAAGATGGAAGGCTTCAAGTAACATTTTGGGAACCTATCTTAAAAATATGGTTTTCTATTGAAACAGATATTCTAGCTTTAAGCGTAGCTACTATTCCAAACCCAGATAATAAGCGTATAGCAGAAATGCTTAAAGTGCCGCTAACAAAGGATGGGTTCTTCCTAGAAGCTCACATGAAACTCCGACCGCTAGATTTTGCGACAGATGGTGTCTTCCTTTGCGGTATGGCGCATTGGCCGAAATTTATTGACGAAAGCATCACTCAGGCTTGTGGAGCTGCAGTTAGAGCCGCTACCATATTGTCTAAAAAGACGTTGGAAACTGAGGGCATAGTGTCATACATTGATGAAAACAGGTGTGTTGGATGCGGACTTTGTATAAGCATCTGTCCATATAATGCTATCGAAAAAGATGAAAT
>JARYMR010000096.1 GCA_029907045.1 Candidatus Bathyarchaeota archaeon | reverse complement strand
TATTATGAGGTCGCCTACATTTAATGTGGGTAGCATGCTTCCTGAAGCCACGGCTAATGCGGGGTATTCTGTTCTTAAAACGGTTTGGGCCATGTACCAGAAGCTGAAAACAAAAGCGATAAGTAGGATGAGTGTTATGATTGTTTGGAAATATTCGTTTCTCCAAAGTTTTTTAAGAGTTTCCAGTGCCAATTGTTAAGCTTCCTTCTAGAGAGTTCTTGTTGATTTAGGCATTCATGTTTTAAAACTTAACGGTGAAAAACTGGAAAAATAGGGGGAGAGGAGATAAGAGTAAGCCTAAAGTTCTATGCCTTCCGTGCCCAGCTTGGCTTTACTTACAATATCTTTGAATTTTTTGCCACATTTTGGACATTCATACATGCCGAAGATTGTTAGGGTTATCCTCATTTTTTTGTCTGGAAACGGAGCGATAAGCTCCCATGTTTTGTAGGGTTCCTTGGCGAGTGTTCCGCATTCTGGGCAGATGTGTTCTCTTGTTTGAGTTTTAGGCATGGGAAATCGCCGTTGTTCTTAGGGCTGTTTAAACTTTTCTTTTGCCTAGCACTTCTCGGAATGGCTTCTTGCATTTTGGACAGTCGAAGAGTCCAATTTCCAGTTCCATTCTTTTTCCTGATTTGTCTGGGCGTCCAGCCATCTTCCACTTCTTCTTAGGCGTATTAACAACGGTTCCGCATTTTGGACATTTAGCCATTTAATTTCCTCCAATATCCTCGATAATCATGGTTTCATATGATGATACATAAAAAACTTTCCATTGTTTTCGAATAGAAAACCTCAGATTAGACATCAAGTTTAAACATTTTCCATGCAAAGCATGGAGAATATTATGCAAAAACTTTCAAGCTGAAGCCTAAAAAGTGCGCATACAACATGAATAATATGCTGGATAAAGTAAAAATTGGTTTTATTTAACGTTAATTATCCCTCCAAACTTGGCGCAAATCGTTCCAACACGAGATTTAGGAAGCATCAAAACGGGTTCATAATAATTATGGATGGCAAAGTCCATCGAAAATTCATTATACGCAAGCATAGAATAGTTACTCCAACATTAGTTGATGATGTATGTTTTTCGTTCAATGACGGATTTAACAAAAATAACGTTTAAATTAAGCTCAAAAATTGCATTAAAAGTGGCAAAAACATCATGTCACATGCTTATGTTATTTTCGAGGTTTTTCTATGTTGTTTATTTTTCGGTTACGTTCCTCATAAGGTAAGTAATTTGGTGAATAATACCTCTTCGATTTTTACGCATTGCATTATTTTCTTTTGGGCTTCGCTTAATGTCTTGTTGATATCCTCAATTTTTGTTTTTTGGCTTGAGTTTAAAATTAAATTTGCTATTTCTGACCAGAGTTTGGCAGATTCTGCCATTTTTTCGCTTGCTCCTTCCAATTCCTTGCTGCGTAGAAGCTTAGTGGCTTCCTTTAGAAAGCGTGAATATAATTTTCTAAAGTTTCCTCCACCAGTTCCAGCAACCTCCAAGTCAATGTATTGTAAAAACAAGGCAATTTTAAGCTCGTTAGCAGATATTGGCAATTTTGGCCAGTTAATAATGTCTTCTGCTAAAAATCTCATGCCCTTTATGCCACAATTCGCTTCAGGATGATTTAGCATGTTTTTTGCTGTTTCTTTCATAGCCATTTTTGTCGCTTCATCCAAAGGTTTTATTTTCTTTGGAATAGAAATCTCGAACCATGCATTTTCGGGAGGGCATGGCTCAAATTTGGAGTTTCTGGCTTCTGCTAAACTTTTAAGCGTGACTGTTTGTATTCCTTTGAAAGTTGAATCAGCAACATAGGCTTCGCCTCTCTCTTCATCATAGCCAGCCAAAACAATCACGTGATTGCCAAAATGATTCCATGGTTCTTTTCTACATTGACTCCGAGAAGTTCCGGTAGGGTATTTGGAAAAGTGCAGATTTTCCCACTAATGTAAAAAGGACTGTATGGAAACTTTTCCTTGCAATATGCAAAGCCAAAAGTGCAGTCAAGTCCAAAAACCATGTCTTCGCTTATTCTTAATCCATAATAATTCAGCACGTCTCGAATGGCTGTAGACTCGCAGTGGACACCTTGCGTGTGAATAAAGCTGTCCACAAACTTTCGCATCGGAAACCTCTTCATTGTTCTATGTTCTTTGAATACCATATATAAGATTGGGCTTCCTTAAATCCTAATTTCTTGATAAAATGTATGCCTACTTGATTGGTGCTTTCCACATCAACTATTACAATACGCGCACCCTTATCCTTAAACCGCTTCTCTAACTCCTTATACAATCTTCTTCCAACTCCGCTTCTTTGCTTCATTTTTTGTACGCCCGCCCAAACGAAGTATCCGTATGTCCAAGGGCTGAAGGGGCGTTTCAGTATTGTTCCTAGGGCGAATCCGACTATTTTCTTTGAGTTTGTGTTTTCGGCTACTAGGCAGAGTTCTTGGTCGCTGTAGAAGTATGATAGTAGTTCGTTTATATTCCACGTTCTATAAGTGAACTGCAAACTTGATGGCGTGAATATTTTTTCGCCCAGATGCCAAACTTCTGAAAGATCTTCCAGCGTCATCTGTCTTATTTCGATTTGCGCCTTCCTTTTTTGAACTCTTTTCTTAGTTTTTCTCCTCTTTTTGGCGGATGACATTTCTTCCCTTCTTTATCATTATAAAATGCGGATATAAATTATTTGAGACCTTTTCCAAAACGCTTTTACTTATGGCTTCATGCTTATTCTTTAGCATTCGAGGTTCAACCAAGCTTGAAAGACCAACCGAAAAACGCTTTTAACCTACTTGTTAAGCCTATTCGAAGGCTCATTGAACAAAGGGGATTCTCTAAGCCCACGGAACCTCAGGAAAAAACCATACCAAAAATTCTTGAAGGAAAAAATGTCTTGCTTATTTCGCCTACGGCTACTGGTAAAACTGAAGCCGCCTTCCTTCCAGTATTAAACATGCTTTTACAGGGGCAGCAGGGAAATCCAGGAATCAAAGTTTTGTATATTACGCCTTTGCGAGCTTTAAATCGTGACATGTTAGAGAGGCTTGAGTGGTGGTGTAACAATTTAGACATAAAATTGGCGGTTAGACATGGCGATACAGAAACAAAGGAGCGGACTAGACAAGCCAGAAGCCCTCCAGACATTCTAATTACCACCCCAGAAACCTTGCAAGCAATATTGTCTGGTTGGATTATGCGCCAACACCTGCAACAAGTGCGCTGGGTTATAATTGACGAAGTGCATGAAATGGCTGACAGCAAACGGGGAAGCCAGCTTTCCCTTGCTCTAGAAAGGCTTAGAACCATGATTGGCAGAGATTTCCAAATAATAGGTTTGTCAGCCACCATTGGAAGTCCAGAGAAAGTGGCGCAGTTTCTTGTCGGTAATAACAGAAGCGTCGAAATTATTCGTGTTCCAGTTGCAAGAATGATGCGGTTAAAAATTGTTTTTCCAAAACCAGAAGATTTAGACTTCAAACTTGCTGAACAACTCTATACGCATCCAGAGGTTGCAGCCAGATTGCGGATAATTCGCGAGTACATTAGTAAGCATAAGTCTGTACTTTTGTTCACAAACACCAGAGCCATATCAGAGGTTTTGGCTAGCAGATTCAAAGTTTGGGACATAGACTTCCCAGTTTCCATACATCACGGTTCCCTTGCCAAACCATCCCGCATAGCAGCCGAAAGAGGCTTAAAATCAGGCGAACTGAAAGGACTCGTCTGCACAAGCAGCCTCGAATTGGGTATAGATGTGGGCAGAATAGACCTAGTCATCCAATACATGAGCCCAAGACAAGTTACAAGGCTTATTCAGCGGGTTGGCAGAAGCGGTCACAGAATCGGGCGCATAGCTGAAGGATTGATTGTTGCCATGGATTCTGATGATACACTTGAGGCTTTAGCCATAGCAAGAAGAGCCCTAAAAGAAGACTTGGAGCCTGTGGATATTCCGCCAAAGCCATACGATGCCCTTGCCCATCAGATAGCTGGTTTGCTTCTTAAAAATAGGCGGCTTGAATTCGGCGAGATTTTGGAAATGTTCAGAAACGCCTATCCCTACGAAGATTTAACATTAGAAGATATCGAAAAAATTCTTAGGTATATGCATCAACGTTTCCCACGTTTGGCATGGGTTTCCTTTGAAGACAAAGTTGTCCTAAAACCAAGAAGAACAAAAGCGCTTTTCGAATATTATTTTGACAATTTATCCATGATACCAGAAGAGAAACAATTTTTGGTAGTTGACGAGTCAAGCGATACAGCTATAGGCGTTTTAGACGAAGCCTTCATGGCAGAATATGGCAAGCCTGGAACAAAATTCATAATTAGAGGAAGCCCTTGGCGCATTCTCCATGTCTCAGAAGAGAAAGTTTACGTTAGATCAGTTGACGACCACACAGGCGCCATACCAAGTTGGATAGGCGAAGAAATACCAGTGCCTTTCGAAGTGGCGCAAGAAGTTGGCGCAATTAGGGGTTTTGTTGAAGAGCATCTACTGAAGGAACTTTCTCCAGAAGAAACAGCCGCAAAATTGAGTGAAAATTATCCTTCTGACAAGGATACGATTCTGCGTGCTTTAGCGGAAACAATAGAACAGGTAAACGCTGGAATTCCGGTTCCAACAGACAAACGAATAATAATCGAAGATTGGGAAGAATTTGTCATAATCCACGCCAACTTCGGTTCCCTTACGAATAGAGCCCTCGCCCAACTGATAGGTCAGTTGTTGTCTGAAAAGATAGGTTATGCAGTGGTTGTTCAGCACGACCCCTACCGCATTTTTGTGCAAACCATGGGCGCTGCAAATGCCGACCAAGTGCTTACGCTTTTCAATGAAATGCGAGCAATGCCAGACCAAACAATTAGGGAAACCCTAAAAAGGGCAACTGTGAAAACTGGACTTTTCAAAAGAAGAATGATTCATGTGGCAAGGCGTTTCGGAGCCCTCCAGAAGTGGGCTGACTTCAGCAATGTAAGCCTCCAAAGATTGATAAAAAGTTTTGAAGACACACCAATTTTTGAGGAAGCCCTAAAAGAAGTTTTCACTAAGGATTTGGATTTGGAAAGACTTGTTTTTGTGCTCAATAAAATTCGGGAAGGAGAAATTCAACTGCAGAAAGTTAAAACTGGCGGAAATGCAACTCCCGTTGCTCGGGTTGGCATTGAAAGGGTAAGCATGAAAACCGACTTAATTCCACCAGAAAGAATGCGCGCCGTGCTCATAGAATCTGTTAAAGCCAGATTACTTAATGAAACATGCAATTTCATATGCACAAACTGTTGGAATTACATGGAAATGATAAGGGCTAAAGATTTGCCAGAAAAACCCAAATGTCCAAGATGTGGTTCCCAAGCAATAGGACTTTTAAAGGTGGAAGAGGAGAAGGCGCTT
>JARYMR010000095.1 GCA_029907045.1 Candidatus Bathyarchaeota archaeon | reverse complement strand
CGTCATCTTAGTTAATGCTAGATGAGAAATTTAGACGAGATAAGTCACGTATCCCGGGCTACCATAAGATTTTCTTTAATTTCGATGAAAGCCGAGAAGTCGCCATGATGGCTTTGCAGAAAACTAGAGAGGGTAGGTCCATATTGGTTTGATTTTACGCCAAAAGTATAGAGAAACTTTATGTTGACTTTAGTTTTTTGCCGAAGGTGAATATTAGCCATGCGATGACGCCGTAGATGGCTCCGTTAAAAATTGCTATTACCAAAATTGTGGCTGAAACCCCCAAAACTGGATAGTCTGTTGTTGGGAGTCCTAAAAGTGCATAAAGCGTTTCTCCCGGCGGAATACTTGGAACAGCTAACGTTACTAATAGCAAAATCAAGAAAACTACGATGAATATGATGGCTCCTTGTCCTCTCATTTTTGAACCAGCTTTACTCGCCTAAGGAAGCGTTTACTCCTTATAAGCCTTGCCAATTTTTACGTTTTTCGATTCTCCATTTTACGCCTTGAGGTGTGTCCTCAATTATTATGCCCATGGCTCTAAGCTGTTGGCGGATTTTGTCTGCGGTTTGCCAGTCTTTTGCTTTTCTTGCTTCTTCCCTTTTGTGGATGAGCTCTTCAGCTTCTTTTGAGAGTTTTTCTTCTTTCTTAATTTCGCCTATGACTCCTAAAACTTTGTCGAACTTCATCATTAAATTGTAGACTTTCATCGCTTCATCCTTGCTAAGCAGGTTATCATCCAAGAGCTTATTCACTTCTGATACAAAGTTAAACAAGGCAGCTAATGCAACGCCTATGTTTAAGTCGTCATCCATGGCTTTTTCAAAATCCTTTCTTACATTACGCATAAGTTCTTTTATCTTTTTTCCGCAGCCTTTTCCATCCGCATCCAAAAGCCTATAAACAAAATTTATTAAGCGGTCCACAGCGCTTTTTGCTGCTTTTAGCCCTTCAAAGGTGAAGTTTAACTGTTGCCTATAATGGGTTGACATGAGCAGAAAACGAACAGCCTTAGGGTCATAGCCCATCTTAATTAAGTCCCTCAAAGTGTAATAGTTGCCAAACCTTTTTGCCATACGCTTTCCTTCAACAAGCAAATGCTCATTGTGAAGCCAATAATTCACGAACTTTTCGCCTGTGGCGGCTTCGCTTTGGGCAATCTCGTTTTCATGATGGGGAAAAATTAGGTCAACTCCGCCGCTGTGAATGTCTATTGTTTCGCCTAAATACTTCATCGCCATTGTTGAGCATTCAATGTGCCATCCAGGTCTTCCTTTGCCAAGTTCGGTTTCCCAAAAAACATCGCCGTCCTCCTCATCCCACGCCTTCCACAAGGCGAAATCGCAGGCTTCTTCCTTATCATACTCTTGCACCTTCACTCTAGCGCCTACTTTAAGCTCTTCAACTTTAAATTTTGAGAGTTTCCCATAATCCTTAAACTTTGAAATGTCGTAATAAATTGAGCCATCTTCAGCCTTGTAGGCGTAGCCCTTCTCCATTAGCCTTTTAATTAATGCGACCATTTCTGGAATGTGCTCTGTTGCTCTGGGATAATACTCTGCTTTCTCAATGTTTAGCGTAGTTATGTCTTCAAAAAAAGCTCGGATAAAACGTGCCGTGTGCTCGTTAAGTGGGATCTTAAGCTTTCGGGAAGCCTCGATGGTTCTGTCATCCACATCTGTAAGGTTCATTACCTGCGTTACTTTGAAGCCGCGGTATTCAAGCCATCTCCTAAGCAAGTCTTCGAAAATGAAGGCTCTAAAGTTCCCTATGTGGGCAAAATCGTAAACGGTAGGTCCACAAGTGTACATTTTAACTTTTCCTTTCTCTAAAGGGGTGAACTTTTCCTTTTTACGGGTTAAAGTGTTGAAGAAATGCAAATTTTCAGCTGAGGCTTTCATGACCTTTCCTTTTTAAAAAGACGCTGATGAAAGATTTAAGGATTTTATCTAAATGAGTTAATCGTATTTTCTTATTTTTATCATTTCTCTAAAGTTTTTAAGGTCTTTAACCACATATCTAAGAAAGTGCATTTCCTCCATCATCCTTGCAAATTTCACGAATTCTTCATTGATTTTCTGGAGGTATCGTTCTTTCTCGCTCATTCACATCACTCTTCATGCAAACTTTGAGGGAAGGCTTTCATTGTTTTTTGGCTAACCCGCACGCAGCCATTTCCGTCATCGAGGAGAAAGGAGAAGGCTTCGAAAAACGGAAAAACCCGATTCTTGGCTGCTGGTGGTTTAGCCTTCAACCTCAGCCCTCCATACTGCATCGTAAGACTTAAGACGCTTTACGCCTATAAAAGCATTACTGAATAAAACGAATATACAAACATTAAATATGTTTTTAGCCTATAGCCAAAATTCCTTCCAAAATCTTTTTTTCTGGAATATCCAGTTGCTTTGAAAGCCAAGTTTTCAGTAAAGCCGTAGGTTTTGGAAGTTCGCCGCTATAGGTTATGATTTGGTTATCTTTTAATGCGTCCACTTGAAAGGTTTTTTCGGCTTCTCGGTAAAGGAATGATAAGGTTTGGGCTTGGTGGGCTAAGGTTTGGAAATCTTCCCATTGTTTGCAACGCAAGATTACTGGTGGTCCCCGCACTTCCCTAACTTGTAATGTTTCTGGTTTTTGTTCTGTTGCTGGTGGTGGTAATGTCGTTGTGGAAACTTCGCGGGAGGTTGATAAGTAAGTTATTAAACCCGTTATTTCATTCTGTAATGCCGTCAACCTCTCTTCAACTTTCTCTATTTTACCACTTAATTCGCCCGCATCACCCAACCTTTCGGTTATGTTTCCCAACTCGTTTATTAGCCTGTCTAAGTCCTTCTCATGTTCTTTTAAGACATTGACTATGAAGTCTAGGGCTTCGAAAGCCTCGTCTTTCGATGGGGCTTTTTTGGACATACTTTCCTACCTTTCCTCTGACATATTAATGCCTTTCTTTATAAATAAGCATAGCGAATCCTTAAAACTTATCCACATGAAGACATATCCATACTTATTGAAAATTAAAACTATTACAGAGAGTTAAAATATCTGTTCTGAAATGAGTAAAAACACGCCTACCACAAAGGAGATTATCCATGCAAGGAATGCTGAATTTCACCGAAAAGGAAGAAATAGTCAATTTTATTTCTGAAAGAGGCATAAAAATCCTAAATCTATGTCATATTCCAGAAGATGGGAGGCTTAAAACTTTAAGCTTTTCAGCCAACGACAAGCGCAGGGTTTATGAAATTTTAGAATTTGGTGAAAGGGTTGACGGTTCAAGCTTGTTCTCTTTCATCGAACCTGGAAAAAGCGACATTTACATACAGCCACAGTTAAATAGGACGTTCATTAATCCCTTTTCGCAGATTTCAACACTAAACATCTTATGCGATTACTTGGATGAAAATGGCAAATTGTTGGAGATTTCTCCAAAAAGCGTCCTGGTTAGGGCTGAAGAAAAACTGCGCTCTTCAACATGGGTTATGTTAAAAGCTTTAGCTGAGCTTGAATTTTACATAATTTCAAAGCAAAAAACTGAAACGCTCTTTCTAAGCGTACAGGACAAAAATTATCATGAATCCACCCCTTTAACAGAATTTGAAAATTTAAGAAATGAAGTTTTGGCTGTTTTGACTGATATTGGCATTGCCATAAAATATGGGCACAGCGAAGTGGGAAGAATATTAACTAAAGATGGCACGCTTATGGAACAGCATGAAATAGAACTTATGCCACAGAATTTGGTGGAAATGGCTGAAACAATCGCCATTGCAAAGTGGGTAATTCGAAACATTTGTGCAAGACATGGCGTTTCCGCTTCCTTCAGCCCAAAAATCCTTCTGGAACACGCTGGAAACGGCATGCACATTCACCTCTGCGGGTTAAAAAATGGCAAAAACATAACCGCAAATCCAAATGGAACCTTAAGCACAGAAACCCTCAAAATGATTGGTGGAATACTAAGGTTCGCTTCAAGCCTAACAGCTTTTGGAAATCCAACACCAGCATCCTACTTCCGATTTATCGCAAGAAAAGAATCACCAACGCATATTTGCTGGAGCTATAGAAACCGCCTAGCATTAATACGTATACCCCTATGGTGGAGCTTCAAAAAGAAAACAGAGGAAATGAACAATTGCAGAGAAACCTTCGAATATAGAGGACCAGACCCACTGGCAAACCCCTACCTACTATTCGCCGGACTAGCCATTGCAGCAAAATACGGCTTCGAAAACCCAAAAGAAGCTATACAGATAGCTGAAAATTTGCATGTGGAAGAAACTGCTAGGCGGAAAAGGCTCAAAAATCTGCCCCGCTCCTGCAACGAATCTGCAAAAAACCTAAGAAAAGACAGAAAATTCTACGAGGCAGACAATGTTTTCCCCAAAATTTTAATTAACAAAACCATAGACAAACTGAAAGCTTACAAAGACAAAGATTTATGGAAAAACCTAGCAGATAAGCCAGAAAAAATCGAAAATCTACTCAAACAATACCTACACCAAGGCTAAACAATTAAAACTAACTACAATGGTGGACCGGGCGGGATTCGAACCCGCGGCCTCCACGATGCCAACGTGGCGATCATTCCAGGCTGATCTACCGGCCCTTTTGAAAGAGTAAACGGAATAAAAAACTATTAAGGATTTTGCAGGAAAAAGGATTTTCTAAAATGCTATAAGAAAGGGCAACTGAATTCACTGCAACTGGAAAAGTAGAAACAGCAAATGCAGGCCAATCTCGAAGAAACGAATTTTCTCAGAATAGCGAAGGCAACAGCATAGTTCTTTACGTTGCTTTGGTCCTAGCGGAGGAAACATGCCTGGAATTGTTTATTTTAATCTAATGCAAATGTGCTGGTTAATGATTTCGGCTTCAAAGTTCTTCAAGAATAGCAGATGTTTCTCAGAAAAACAAGATTGGAACACATGTGGAACAAATGTGTGTTTTGCCGCTTTTGACGCAACTTGTATACCAATATGTTCTGAAACGACTTTTGAAAACAATTACAATAGCCGCTATAACACTTAAAAGTAGCATGATGATTAAATAGAACGGAAACTCCGGTATTACAAAAATGCCGTCAAGCCTTATATGATCAATTGGCTGAGAGATTCGAGGTACTCGATCAGGAGGAGGCCAATCGTAAAGTTTGCTTTCCAGATCAAAAGTGCATTGGTTGGGGAGGATTAGAAAATAGGGAGAAAGGAGAGGAGAATTTGAAAATTTGCCTCCACCAACCATTCAATTTAGTGGCTTAATGGATCACTAAAGAGTTTTTCAAAATTAAACCCAAATTTGACCCTAATCCTTGATAATTTTGGAAGACACATTTTTATTGCTAAGTCAAAATAAGTTTAGCTAAATCTGGAGTCATACCGATGTCCGCTAGCGCACGTTCCCTTAAGTACTTGCTTGGATGGTTAATTGCAGGTACGAGAGGTGGCTTAACGCGTGCAAAAATAATTATAGCCCTAAAGGAAACTCCACA
>JARYMR010000094.1 GCA_029907045.1 Candidatus Bathyarchaeota archaeon | reverse complement strand
GCCGTGTCTCGTCTCCAGTGTTCTATCTGTTGTTCCTGCTCTCTTGAACCTGGCATCCGTGTTCCGGGCGTATTTATTGCCGCATAACTCAGTGACCAGCTGGTCTTGAGCCTTTTCGATAACCGCCTTTAGAATCTCTCTGTTCACGTTAGCTTCATCCAGATCCCTAGACAGACCTGCAAGCCTTATATCTCCGTGTACCTCTATCTCGCTTCGGACTGATATGATCGAGTTCCACCTCCTTCTTGCATGTCGATAACATAGGAGAGGACTCAATATCAGTCCAAAAAGTTAACCGATTAGCAGACACAACCAATTTTTTGCATTACACACACTAATGATACATTAGAAAAAGCCAGTTTCCTTTAAAACTTGCAGTATTTCCGCATCTGCTTTTTGTATGGGTTTGGTGGCTGTTTTGCTTTGTATATGGTTTGAATAACGATAACTTGGTTTTTGATTGGAATATTTTTGGTAATATCCCTCTTTTACAAGCGCATTATCCATGTGCTCTAAAAACATTTTTATCTCTTCATCAGAAGGGTCTCGATAACCATTTACATGAAGAATTGTTGATAGGGGCAATCTTGGTCTTGTGGGTGGTTGTTCGTCTGGATAACCAACACAAAGAAGCGTTAAAGGCAAAACACCTTCTGGCAACTTCAAAATACTTATGACTTCTCTATTTGCAAGAGCCCCGCCAAGATAAAGGGAGCCTAAACCTAAGCATTCGGCTGCCAGCGTCATGTTTTCCGCCACCAGAGAAGCATCAATAAAACTCATCAACTTGATAGCATAACCACCATCTTTTTTGAGGCAATGATCCGCGCCCAAATAATCCAATGTTCTACGTAATCTACGAAAATCAGCGCAAATCACAAAAACCACTGGCACATTTCTAATCTGCTTTGAAGCCCAACAAACATCCAAAATTTTCTCTTTAATTTCTGGATCTTTAACCCAAATAATGGAGTATGTTTGGAGATTGCATGCACTTGGAGCGCGCTGACCAGTTTCAACAATTCTTTGCACGGTTTCTTCTGGAACTGGTTTAGAGCTGAATTTTCTTATGCTTCGTCTATTGAAAAATATGTTTAACAGTTTTGATGGGACATTTTTTGTCATGGTGATACCGTTTAAGCCTAAGCTCCACTATTAGGATATATGTTTTGCTTTTACATGCCGTATAGCGATTTATAGTAAATGATAAATGGAAGGTGAATACACCAAGAAACGAGGGATTTGATGGTTAAACGTGGGCTTTATGTTGGACGTTTTCAACCCTTCCATTTGGGCCATCTTGGCGCAATAAAAGACATTTTAAAGGAAGTTGATGAACTGGTTATCGTTATTGGAAGCGCTCAATACAGCCACCGGATTGACAACCCATTCACTGCTGGCGAAAGGCTAATCATGATTCGCAAGGCTTTGGAAGAAGCCAAAATAGACTATTCACGAGTTTGGATTGTGCCCGTGCCCGATGTGCACCTGCATATGATGTGGGTTGCAGCAGTAGAGGGGTATACTCCACACTTTGATGTTGTTTATTCTAACGAACCCTTAACCCGTCGACTTTTCCTAGAAGCCGACTATAAGGTTAAAGCCATACGTTTTCATGAAAGAAAACTTTATTCTTCAACTGAAATTAGGGCGAGAATGCTGAAGGATGAAAGTTGGGAAAAACTTGTCCCAAAAAGCGTTGCCGCTTTCATAAAAGAGATAGATGGAGTCAACAGACTTCGAGATTTAACTAAGAGCGATAAAGTTTAACCTTATCCCCAACATCTATCTTGAAAGTTTTGGCGGCATTGCCTTGATTTATGGAAATTTCCAAAAAATTGTGACTTCCAATGATGGCTAAGGGCTTTTGCGCTTCAACCTCTGCATAAGCTTTACAAACCTTCAACCTTAAATCAACGCCTTTAATTTCTAAATTAACCGCATCCCTAATGCCCAATGCTTTAAGCTCTTTCTCTCCAAAATTCGTAATTACATTTCCAAAACCATCTACATGCAAAACTTCACCAAAAAATGCGCCATTACGCCGAATCACTTTCGCAAATTTTGGAATTACAATTTCACCAGTTTCTGGTCCAAACTCTGCTGGCTTTATCCCTTTCGACAAATAAGCAGCGGCTGGTGCGAAAATGTCTCTTCCATGAAATGTATTGGAGATTTTTGGCATCATGAATTTTCTATTTCTTATTTCGTAAATGTGCTCTATTCCTTGATTTTTTGCAGCCAAAGCCAATACCCCATTGTCTGGTCCGACGTAAAATGCTTGTTCCGTCTCTACAAGTATAGGCTTCCTTTTTGTTCCCACGCCTGGGTCAACAACAGCCACGTGAACTGTGCCTTTAGAAAAATATTGCGAAGCTGAAGCTAAAACATAGGCGCCCATTCGCACATTAAACTTTTCTATTTTATGAGTTATGTCAACAATTACAGCGTTTGGATTTATGTTTAGAATTACAGCTTTCATCTCCGCCACATAAGGGTCTTTCAAACCGAAGTCGGTTGTCAAAGTGATTATTGAGCGAGGCATAACCTTCTTTATAAACATTAACAGTTACAAAATAATTACCTTTCCAAAACCAAGGAAGTTTCAAAGGTGAGATTTAACAAAAAGCTTTCAGCAAAAAGCGTGGCTTTAATCGTTTGCTTCACAGCCCTATACACAGTTTTCGGCTTCTTGCCCATTTCTCCAATAATTGGTTTGCCAGGCAAAACCATAACGGCAGCCGCAATAGTGGCACCAGTAATCGGTATAATCCTTGGACCATACATAGGCATGTTGTCCACAATTTTAGGCGGAATTATTCCCTTTTTTGCTGGAGCTTTTTCTCCGCCAAGTTTAGTTTCTGGTGTAGTTACCACCTTTTGTTCTGGCATACTTTACCTTCAAAAGCGAAGCCTCTGCGCCTTCACTTACTTCTCGCTGCTGTTTCTTTTCGGTTTTTATCCTTTTGTTGGGCCCTTCTGGCTTTATCCACCATTAATGTGGTTTCAAATAATCGGTTTTCTCCTTCTCATTTCGCCATTACAATCCATGGCCATCAAAAATTTGAACTCTGAAAGCGTTTCAAAGCTCTTTCAAGCTTTTTTCATAACCTTTCTCACATCAACTTTGGCTGGTCAAATTGCTGGTTCCCTAGTTTTCGAAGTTCTCGCTTGGCCTATTTTTATGGTAGATTTGAATGCTTGGAGGGTTACGTGGCAATTTTTAACGTTCATTTATCCTGTTGAACGAGTGCTTATCGCATTAATGGGTGCACTTATCGGAGCAACTTTACAAAATAGTCTAAAGCCTGTAAATTTAACGTCCCTTGTTAATCCTTCCGTTGGGCAAGAAAAGTGCTCATGAAAATGCACTCTTTTTGTGGCATAGTCATGTCCTCGGAACCATAAACACCATCATCAAAATCCACATGAGCACCTTTAATAATAACTATGGGAGTTCTTTCCGCTGCTTCACCCATTAGAAAATGTGCTGCAGAAGCTAAATCATCTGCAACAGCATGTTGTGTGATGACTATTGATTTTCCATAAATATCCTTTTCTCCTCTTCTATCTTTTATGGGTTTGAAACCAGCCACCGCCAGAGCCAAACCCACAGTGCCTTTTCTAAGCGGTACTAAGCCGCTGTCAATAATTAAAACGCCCACACACTTGCCAGTTCTATTTTTAATTTCTTCTCTTATGTATCTCGCCCATTTTTGAGGGTTGCTCGACCATAAAACTGCATAATCAATAGGAGCATTCTTATTATCTATTCCAGCATTTGCAGTTAAAATTCCATTTTTAAGCGTCAAAACAGCCTTCTCAACTCCCCCATAAATTTTGTCCGTTTCTCTTAAAATTAGCTCTGCGAAAGCTGGTTGCAGCGAAAAACGTTTTGCCAACTCCTCTGCTTTCCTTGAAGGTTTAATTTCGTTCAATCTTATTAAGCGATTTTCTGCGTAAGCAATAACTTTTGAAGTTAAAGCTATTATGTCGTGGTCTTCGAGCTCTAAACCTTGTTTCTTCACTGCCTCAAGGATTATATCAACTAAATTATCGCCAACACCGATAACCCCAGTTTCAACAGCATAAAGCCTCAATCATTTCATCCTCCATGAATAACTGGGACAAGGACAATTTCATCGCTGTCCTTAACCAAAGTTTCCAAACCATTCAAAACGCTGATTTCCTTTCCATTCACAAGTATTAACGCGTTAGGTCTAGGGTCTTCAAGCTCAGAGTCAACAAGTGCCCGCTTGAGGGCGGGAACCTTTTCAATCATTTTCTTTACAACCTCCTTTAACGGCATAGTACCTTTAATTTTTATTGCGATTTTGTCTCTTCCCGATATAGTGCGGAAGGCGCCGATAAAATTCACAGTTACAGCCATCTCGTTTCCTCGTCTTATAGCACTATTATTATGGAAATGTCATTCACATTTGTGCCTGTTGGACCCGTAAAAATGAGGTCTTCAAGTTTTGAGAAGAAATTGTAAGAGTTGTTTTCAGCAAGATACTCCTCTGGAATTAACCCCTCTTTTGCTGCTCTTGTCAACGTTTTTCCGTCAACTATGGCTCCCGCAGCATCTGTTGGACCATCCACGCCGTCCGTGCTTATTGAAGCAAGAACCGCTCCTTCCATACTCTTCATTTTTATTGCTGCTGCCAACGCTATTTCTTGGTTTCTTCCTCCTTTACCTTTTCCAGTGATTGTCACTGTTGTTTCTCCTCCAGCGATTATGCCGGCTGGTTTTGGAATGGGATTTCCAGAAGCAGAAACTTCACGAGCTACGGAAGCAAGCATGGTTCCAACGTGTCTAGCTTCTCCTTCTAATGTTGCGGTTAGCAAAAGTGTGCTTACTCCTTCTGATTTGAGGTATTTTTGGGCTGTTTGGCTGGCAAGCCTATTATTTCCAATAATTACATTGAAAACTTTCTTAAATGCTTCGTCGTTGGCTTTTGGGGTTTCTGGAATTTTACCCTTTTCTCCCTCTAATAGAACCTTTCGGATGGATGCTGGAGTCCTTTCCCACAGCCCATATTTTTTCAAAACTTTTATTGCGTCGCTGAAGGTTGTGGAATCTGGAACTGTTGGGCCTGATGCAATAAAATCTAGTGGGTCGCCAACTACATCTGAGAGGATGAGGTTTAGGATTGTGGCTGGATAAGCCTTTTTTGCAAGCCAACCTCCCTTAAAATCTGATATGTGCTTTCGTACCGTGTTAATCTCGTTTATTGTTGCTCCACATTTCAGTAAAGCATCTGTTATTTCCCTTTTGTCGGCTATGGTTATTTCGCCGCGAGGCAAGGGCATAAGGCTTGAGCCTCCGCCAGAAATCAAACAAATAATCAAATCGTCTTTTTCCGCCTTTTTTACTATTTCAAGCATCTGCCGAGTTCCTTTCACCCCTGAATCGTCTGGAATCGGATGGCTTGCTTCATGAAGCTCTATAACATCTGTTTTATGTTTGCTACCATAGGGAACGTTAACAAATCCCCTTTTTATTGAATGAC
>JARYMR010000093.1 GCA_029907045.1 Candidatus Bathyarchaeota archaeon | reverse complement strand
AAGGCAACATCTTCAATAACTTTCACTATATCCATATTTTTCCCTTCTTTTGTCGGTTTTATGAAAAATTCAGCTACTTATATCTTGTCTCTGGTTAATAGCAAATTTAAGATGATTCGATAAAAGAAGTTTTCACTTTAACCTAACCCTCCACGGAAAAACCGTTGACACACTTCGCTTGTTTTAAATATTTCTTAACCTAACTCTCTGATAAATTGCAAAGAGAGTGAACTACGTGATGAGTGAAGAGGAAGAAAGGAAAGAAGAAGGCGCTATTAAAAAAAGATATGAGTTTTTGGAAGACTTGCCGGGTATAGGTCCAGCCACAGCACAAAAATTGAGAGAGTTAGGCTTTCACACGGTTGAGTCTTTGGCTATGGCTACAGCCCGCGAGTTGGAGCCGGCGGGAATAAGCGAGAAAAAGGCTTTTGCTATTATTGAGGCTGCCCGTTCTTCCATTAGCGTTTCCTTCATTAGGGCTGATGAACTTTTAAGGATGCGTCAGACTGTTTTGCGTTTAACAACTGGAAGCAAAGCCCTAGACAGAATTCTTGACGGCGGTTTGGAAACTCAAACCATAACGGAATTCTATGGCGAGTATGGAAGTGGAAAAAGCCAGTTATGCCACCAATTATGCGTTAATGTTCAGTTGCCTCCGGAAAAGGGTGGCTTATCTGGTGCAGCCTTATACATAGACACGGAAAATACTTTTAGAACTGAAAGGATTGTGCAGATGTCCCGCCACTTGGGATTAGACCCAGAACAAGTGGTTAAAAATATCATTTACGCCGAAGCCTACACTTCTGACCACCAAATGTTTCTGTTAGATAATGTTGACGATGTTATAAAACAAAATAACGTGAAACTCATCATTGTCGACTCCCTAACTGCCCATTTTAGAAGTGAATATCTCGGACGCGAAATGTTAGCCTCCAGACAGCAGAAACTGAACAAGCACATGCACAAGCTGATTCGTTTAGCAAGAGCCTTCAACCTTGTGGCTGTTGTTACCAATCAAGTTATGGCGAAACCAGACGTATTTTTCGGTGATGCTGTGCATCCAGTTGGCGGTCACATTGTTGGACATACAAGCCACACCCGCGTGTATCTTCGAAGAGCTGCCCATGGACCAGTTCGAATTGCTCGCTTAGTTTCCAGTCCCTATTTGCCTGAAGGGGAGGAAATATTTAAAATAACTGAGAACGGCATAGAGGATGTTTCCGAAGAGGAAAAGTCTAAGTCTCGTGGGCGTTGAGGATGCCTATTCCAAGAGTTTTAGTCACACGGTACTTCCAGCTTTTAGTTAATAGGCAGTTTGCCGAAGCGGAACGGGAACTGGAGAAGATTAAACAGAAAATGCATAAGACTGAATGGAATAGAGGTTATTTTAGAGGTTTGTATGGAATGATGCTTGCCAGACGCTCAAACAACAATGACTCGTACGCATTTTTCTCGAAACTGGATTTAAACGATAAAGGAGCCTTACACAGTTATAGGCGAGAGTTTCTAAGTCATGTCCAGAATAGACTTCACGGAGACTTTGACCGTGGATTTTTCTCAGCATGGGCAGACTGTATGCATGTGCTCAGTAGAATGAATTTCACAAACAATCCACACGTAAATAACACAGTTTCTGAAAGGGGAAGGCTGGAAACTTTAAAAGATGATGAAAGACAAGCTACAATGGAGAATTTTCTTGGAAAAAAGCCCAAATAAGCTTATGGTTGTGGCGGCGGTCCGGCCATTATCGTGTAGAAGAGAACCCAAAAAACCAGCCATGAAATAAAGTATATGCCAACACCAGTTGTGAGAATTTTCTGCGATTTTTCAACCTTAGTTGCCCACTTGAACTTCATTATGTAAAAAGATATTATGTACACTATTATTGCTATGCTTATGCCGTTCAAAAAAACGCTATAGTCCACAACATCGATAGGGACAACTCTTGCTTGTGTATATGCGGTGGATGCTAAGGCTGCAACTATACCAAGCAACAGCCTAATCCAATATATTTTCTCTATAATCGTCATAGCCCTTTCAACGCCTTCCATCTTATATTTAAGATTAAGATTTAAAAGTTGCCCAGTCTAACAAACTTTTCAGCAAGTTTTATTTCCGCAACAAACATTCTTATTGTTCGGAGAAGAATATGGCACAGATTGATAGAGAAAAGGAAGCACTTTATTCTCAGCTTCGCTCCATAGAATCTGACCTTTCCAGCGCTTCTGGAGCAATAAGCGATGTGGAAAGCAAAATCGCATATGTTGAAGCTTCTATGGGTTCTCTTCCAAGTAGACTAATGACCGTTCGGGGGCGTGGTTATGCAGCCATGGGGCATCTTGAAAAAAGCATTGAATTACTTACAAAAAAGTGGACGGAGGCTGCGCCAACTCTTAAACAAGCATTTCTTAACAGCGTCCAACCAATAACCACCCAAATTAGAGGATTGCAAGCAGAAGCTCAGAGGTTACGTAGAGAAATAGATAGCGGAAACATTGGTTTTAGTCATTCTTTAGCAAGTCGCCTCTCAATTGAAGCCTCATCCATAAAAATGAGAGCCACTTTAGAAGCAAGCAAAGTAAGCACACCCCTTAACGAGTTTATTTCAAGCGTTAACGCCATAGACAGAGACCTAAAAGTGGCTGAAAAAACCATGGAACTGTTCTCCATGGCAACTTTCCCGCTAAAACAGGAGGAAAGCCCAGTTTTGGCGATAGAAGGAAAAATTATGAGTGGCGAAAAAAGCGAGGGAACCCTATACTTCACAAATCAAAGGTTCATTTTTGAAGGAAAGAAAGAAGTTGTGCTGGAGAAGAAATTTTTCATAGCCACAAAAAAGAAGGTTGAAAGAACAGTCTTAATAGAACAGCCCATTGGCGCCTTACAAGAAATATCTAAGGGTAGAGTAGGGTTGTTGGCGTGGACTGGAATTTATATTCGCTTCAAACCAGAACGGGGTTTAGCAGAAACACCTTTTGACGTGAAGGGATGGGAAGCAGACATAATAACAAGGTTCTTCAGCTACATAATCGGCGGAGAAGCTGACAGAGACATAGCGTTCATAAAAGGAACTACAGTTAAGGAAGCACCCACAATACAGCTTGTCCGATGTCCCCATTGCGGTGCACCATACACTCGGGAGATTTACAAGGGAGAAACTTCTGTGAAGTGCGAATACTGTGGAACGTTAATTGTAATCCATTAGAAAACTCGACAATTTTGGTTGCCTATTTATGGCTACTCATCATATTTACCTTTTAGACGTGAAATGGAAATGCAGCGAAAAAAGGAATTTACAAGCTTTGATGTAGCCGCCGTTGTCGGCGAATTAAAAAATGTTATTGAAGGTTCTCGTGTTAACAACGTTTACCAGTTAGACTCTAAAATTCTACTTTTCAAACTGCACAAACCAGATAAGCCAGCTTTCCATCTAGTTTTAGAAGCTGGAGAGCGTTTACATTTAACATCTTATGCCATGGAAAAGCCTTCGACTCCTCCAGCTTTTTGCATGGCTTTGAGGAAATATTTGCGTAATGCCACATTAGCAAACGTTGAACAGCATGAGTTTGAGAGGGTTGTGGTTTTCACTTTTAAGGGTAAAATGGGGGATTTGAGGCTTGTTTTGGAAATTTTTGGCGATGGCAACATAATCCTAGTAGACAGCAACGGCAAGATTCTCCATGCTTTAGCGTATAAAAGAATGCGAGACCGAAACATTCTCCGCAATGAACCATTTACTTTTGCTCCATCAAGGTCAAAAAACCCCTTCAAAGTCAGCAAGGAAGAGTTGACCATTGCCTTAAGAAGTTTTGGCAATGTCGAAGTAGTCAGGGCTATTGCACGCTTCTTAGGCATCGGCGGCATTTATGCCGAAGAAGTTTTGTTAAGGGCTGGAATAGAGAAAACCAAGCCCTGCAACAAACTAAACGACTCCGAAGTTCACGCCTTTTTCGATTGCCTACAGAATTTGCTCATGCAAGTTATTAATGGAAAATTGGAACCATGCATTATTTTAGATGAAAAGGGTGAGTTTATGGATTTTGTGCCTTTTAGGCTTAAACGTTATGAAAAGCTAAAGCATCAATTTTATGGAAGCTTTAACGAAGCCTTGGACGAATTTTATGTTAGAGCTGAAGCTTTCGAAAAGGTTAGAGTTAGTGTTGAAGCTGAAAAGCTGAAGGAAGAAGCTGAAAGGTTCAAACGTGTTATCGAAAGTCAAGAGAAAATTTTGGCTGAAACCGAAGCTGAAGCTAACAGCGCTAAACGTATTGGAGATGCCATCTACGCCCATGCTGGCGAACTGCAAGCTTTACTGGACAAATTTTTGAATGGGAAAAAGGCTGGCAAAAATTGGAGCGACGTTGTTTCCGAAGTTTTAGCCGAAAAGAAAACTGGCAAAAAACCCAGCATATTTTTCGATTCCTTCGATGCGAAAGGCTTGGTGATTTACGTTTGTGTTGAAAGTTTAAGATTTGGTTTGGGTTTGCGGAAGAAATTGTTTGACATTGCTGCACAATACTATGAAAGAAGCAAAAAGGCTAAACAGAAGTTGGCTGGCGCCAAAGTCGCCATGGAAGAAAACCGCAAAAAACTGATGGAAATTGAAGCAAAAATTCAGAAAGCAGAAGCTTTAGAAAGCGCTAAGCCCTTTGAAATTTTGGAAACGCTTGAAAAGCGTCGAGTTAAAGGTAAAGAGTGGTTTGAAAAGTTTAGGTGGTTCAAATCTTCGGATGACTTTTTGGTTGTTGAAGGCAAAGATGCGACCACCAATGAGGTTTTAATCAAAAAATACACGGAGCCCATGGATATAGTCTTTCACGCAGATATTGTCGGCGCCCCCTTCGTTGTAATCAAAACTGACGGTAAAGAGCCAAGCGAACAATGCCTAAAAGAAGCAGCACAATTCGCAGCCGCATACTCGCGGGGCTGGCGAGAAGGCTTCGCAACAATTGACGTTTACTGGGTAAAACCAGAACAATTAAGCAAAACTGGACCATCAGGCGAATACGTACCCCACGGAGCCTTTGTTGTCAGTGGGAAAAGGAATTGGATGCGCAACACTCCCCTAAAAATAGCCATTGGCGTAGTCGAAGAAAATGGTGAAACAAAATTTGTTGGCGGACCAGTTGAGGCTGTTAGGGCAAAAACAAAAACTTACGCCATAATCGTGCCAGGAGAAGAAAGCGGCAAAGAATTTTTAAAACAAATTTTGAAGACGTTGGCTGCAAAAATTCCGAAAGAATTAAAAGAGAAAGTTTTAAGGGCTTCCGTGGAAGAAATAAGGGAGTTTATTCCCTTCGGCAAAGGCAGGATTTTAGCAGACGACAACTCTTAGTGAAAAATCTAGAGGGGGAGGTCTATTATTGGCGTTTTCCATAACCAAAAACCTAGAGAGGGTATCCAATTTAGTAACGCGGAAACCATAAAAATTGACATTAAGTTTTGGGGCTTTGGCGTTTGCGGTGTTTTCCTTTCTCTTCCAGTCGGCAATGCAAAGCTTTATTGCATAGGAGGTGATCCGGCCGCAGGTTCCCCTACGGCCACCTTGTTACGACTTTTCCCCCCTCACGAAACCTGGATTCGACGCAGCCACTTAGGACCACGCCTCACCCAGGAGTCGCTCGGGTGGAACGACGGGCGGTGTGTGCAA
>JARYMR010000092.1 GCA_029907045.1 Candidatus Bathyarchaeota archaeon | reverse complement strand
GAGAAGAAATTAAAATAGGTACGCAGCATCTTTACTATTCAGTTTCGCAATTAACCTTAAAATGATGGAGAATTGGCATGTCGCAATTTAAAACTGTTAGGGGAATGAGGGATTTCCTGCCAGAAGAAGCCAAAATAATGAAATATATTGAAGGAAAAGCAAGACGAGTGGCTGAGCTTTATGGATATCAAGAAATAATAACGCCAGTGGTAGAATCTTATGAGCTTTTGGCAGCAAAAACTGGCGAAGAAATTCGTTCCAGAATGTTTGCCTTTAGAGATTTGGGCGACCGCATGGTTGCTTTGCGCCCAGAGTTTACAGCTTCTGTGGCTAGGCTTGTTGCAACCACTTTAAAAAATGAGCCAAAACCCTTAAGACTTTTTTCTGTGGGAAGCGTTTACCGTTATGATGAGCCCCAACGGGGACGTTATAGGGAGTTTTGGCAATCAAACTATGAGTTGATGGGTTCAGACAAGCCCGAAGCAGACGCTGAAATACTTATGCTTACAAACAGTTTGATGAAAAGTGTTGGGCTTAGAAATTGTACATTCAAGATTGGACATGTTGGGGTCTTAAGGGGTATCATGAGAGAGGAAAATTTAGATGAGAAAACACAAAATGCAGTCATGCAGTTAATGGACAAGAAACTATATGATGAAGCCCTTAATTTGGTCAAAGATTCAGGAGTCAAAGAAAAATGCATAAAAAGTCTCCAAAAATTGGTAGAGCTTAAAGGCGGCAACGTTTTCGAAACTGTTAAAAGAATGAAAGAGTACGTTGGAGACTACGAAAAAGCTGAGGTTGCTGTAAAAAATCTCTATGAAATTTTGAAACTTGTTTCGGAAAGCGAAAGCAAAATTGCCATAGCCGTTGATGCTGGTTTTGCGAGGGGACTTGAATATTATACGGGAATGATTTTTGAGGTTACTGTGCCAGAAATAGATATAGCCTTAGGCGGAGGCGGAAGATACGATAGGCTTATTGAATTGTTCGGCGGCGAACCCACACCCGCAGTGGGGGTAGCCCATGGAATAGATAGGATAATGTTAGCTATGCAAACTCAAAAAATTCCATTGGAGAAAAGGGAAGAAAATAAGGTTATGGTGATTCCAACAAAAGAGGAGTTGGTTGGAAAGGCTATGGAAATTTCACGAACGCTTAGGGATGTGGATATACCGGCAGAAGTTGAGGTTATGGGTCGAAAAATAACTAAAGCATTAGAGGACGCAGATAGAAGAAAAATAAAGTATGTCATAATAGTTGGAGAAAAAGAACTAAAAGAGGGAACTGTGGTTCTCCGAAACTTGATAAAGAGAGAGCAGAAAACTGTGAAAATTGAAAAAATAATAGAGGAAATAGCTTAGGTTTGGTGTTTTTCTCTTCTTAGAAAATCGCCAATGTCAGAAATGTTTTTCACGGCAACACCTTCCGCAATCTCATCCAAATTGCATAATATTTTGCCAAAGCCCATGCACTCGCCATACTGGTTTAAAATAAGCGCATAATCACCCTTTCTCTTTGAACCCATAACCTTCGTTATTCCCCGTTTGAATATGTCTCTTCCACAGATGAAAAGCCACTCAGAACGCTTATCAACAAAAATTTTGTTCACCCTTTTCTCCGAAATCATCGACAAAAGGTTAAAACTTGGGAAAAACTTTCCATTTTTAACTTTTCCAAGGTAAACTCCAGCGTAAAAGAAGCCGCCTCCAACCAAAGTTTTCAGTTTCTCGTTAAGAAGGAAGTATCTATTTCCCCTCTTCGCTATGAGATTCTCGTTTAGGTTTATGCTTGCACCAAACTGGCTTACAAACTCTTTCAAAAGTTTCATCACATTTGCACATCCTTCTCGAGTTTGCAGACAAAGAAACCTTGAGTTTTTCCAGGCCAAATTCTCATGCAATTCTCTATTTGACTGTCAAGCTTTTTTCCGAAAATTTCGGTCGGAGAAGATTCACCATAACAGTTGGCTTTTTCAACACGAAGCCCAAGGTTTTTTATTGCCCAGTCAATGTTTAATTCGTCTTCTTCAGGCTCAAGGGAGCAAGTAGAATAGATTATCTCTCCATCATCCTTCAAAACTTTCGCTGCTTCAGTCAACATTTCCTTTTGACGTTTCGCATTTTCCTCCACATCTTTAATTGTTCTACGTTTGAACCAGTCTTTATCCGTAGAGAAGTTACCTGAACATGGAACATCCAAAAGTATGCAATCAAACTTTATTTTCAATTTTGAAGCATGCCTTGCATCCAAGTTATAAACTATGACATTTTTTACGTGGCATCGTTCAAGCTGGTTCGAAAGAGCAGTTAGCCTCTGCAATTTAACATCTAAAGCTATAATTGCGCCACTGTTTCCCATTAAATCCGCTAATTGAACGGTCTTTCCCCAGGAGCCGCACAAGCATCCAAGACAATTTTGTCTTTCAAATTTGTGAATAGTGTTGCTGGAATTTGGGATGCCGCCTCTTGAATTGAGTAATAGCCTAAAAGGTATTCTGTTGTTGCGCCTACAGAGAATTCTGAATGGAAAATCCAATAGCCTTTTTCTAGAAAAGGAATTTTCTCAAGCTCTACACCTAAATATTGCAGTCTTTTGACAACTTTCTCTTCCTTGGCGTTAATGGAGTTTATTCTAATTGCTGGTTTAAGCTTCACATCCTCATATTTCCAGCCAAGCATTTCATAGCGGTTTACAAAAAATTCTTTTCCAGACATCAAAGAATGATAAACAAACATTTCATAAAAAGTTTTCAACAAATCTTAAATGATAAAACATTCAGCATATTAACGTGGTTTCAATGAAGGAAAAATACGCTTTCGTCATAATGATTAAGGAGAAATGGTGGCGCGAATTCTGCCGTCTTAGCCGCGAAGGAAAACAAGTGCACTCTTACGTTGGCGGACCGCGCGCACCACCCAAAAATGCTTCATTACTCATCTTTTATGTTTCAAAACCAGTTAGAGAGATAAGTGGTTATGCAGAGTTCATTGAAAGAAAGGTTGGAAAAGCTGAAGAGTTATGGAAAGAACATGGCAAGGAATCGGTTTTAAGCTCTAGGGAACAATATTTTCAATTTGTTAAGGATAAACAGCAAGTTTCTTTTATAAGATTCAAAAATCTTCTAGAAGCCGCTAACCCCATACCGCTTGGTAATGCTCGCTTGCTTTTAGGCGTTAACAGGTTAGCCCGAGGAGGCTTTTACATAGATAAGGAAACCGCAGAAAAAATGATTACATTAATGGAATAAGAGTTATAACAAAAAGTTAATAGGTTACATTTCGCTCTTCCATGTAGCTCTTTTCAGAGAGCGAAATAGCAATGATTAAAGAAACTAAAACAGAATATTCCATCAAAAAATCCTATCTAATTAGCGTGAGGAAGATTTAACCATGGGACGTTATAGGCAAATTGAAGACATCATCAAGCTGATGAACAACCCAGAAATAATTAGAAACACAAGCATAATAGCCCACGTAGACCACGGGAAAACCACGCTTTCAGACAGTCTCTTAGCCGCCGCTGGCATCATAAGCGAACAAAGAGCGGGGCAACAGCTTTACCTAGACAGTTGGGAACTGGAACAGAAAAGACAGATGACGGTTTTCGCTTCCAACATAAGCATGGTTCACACTTACAATGGAAAAGAACACCTCATAAACCTAATTGACACACCGGGGCACATAGACTTCAGTGGAGCAGTAACCCGAAGTCTTCGCGCTGTAGACGGCGCACTTGTGGTTGTTGACGCCGTAGAAGGTCCCATGACACAGACTGAAACAGTTTTGATGCAAGCCCTTCGAGAGAGGGTTAAACCAATTCTTTTCATAAATAAGGTTGACAGACTCATAAAAGAGATAAAACTAACCCCAGAAGAGATACAGCGAAAATTTGCAAAAATAATTGTACGAATAAACAGCCTCATAGAAAAGTATGCACCACCAGAACACAAAAAGGACTGGCAGGTTAAAGTTGAAGATGGACGTGTAGCCTTTGGCTCAGCCCTCCACAAATGGGGACTGAACCTACCCCACATGAAAGTAAAGGGCATAACCTTCCAAGAAATCATCGATGCTTATGCAGGAGAACCAGACGAAATTGCAAAAAAGGTGGATGCCCTAAGCAAAAAAGCACCATTATACGAGCCAATACTTGACATGTTCTGTGAACACTTGCCAAACCCGATAGAAGCACAACCATACAGACAAACTCAAATCTGGCCTGGAAACGTGAACAGCCCAGTAGGCAAAGCCATGGCAAAAGTTGACCCAAACGGACCCCTCCTCATGTGCATAACAACAATAGAAGTTGACCCCCACAGCGGAGTCATCGCCATAGGAAGAGTTTTCAGCGGCACAGTGAAAAAAGGAAAAACCGTCAGCCTCATAAACAGCCGTCAAAAGGGAACAATCCAGCAAGTTTACATGAGCATGGCGGCAGACAGAGTCATTGTAGACGAAATTCCAGCGGGAAACATAGCAGCCTTGTCCGGGTTACCATCAATTCACGTGGGCGAAACCGTCGCAGAAGAAGGCGTGGCAACACAACCATTTGAAGGATTAAAATATGTTTCAGACCCAGTAGTCACAGTTGCAGTAGAACCAGAAGACGTAAAAGACTTACCACTCTTCGACAAAGTCATACACAAACTAACATTAGAAGACCCAAACCTCCATTTCATAATAAACAAGGAAAGCGGAGAATACCTTCTAAGCGGCATGGGTGAACTCCACTTAGAAGTCACAGCCTACAGAATGCAAGAAGCAGGATTAAAAGTGAAAATAAGCAAACCCATAGTAATTTACCGTGAAACAATAAGCCACGACTACAAAGGACCAGCAATAATGGGCAAAAGCCCCAACAAACACAACAGACTATGGGTGACAATAGAAAAATTACCAGAAGAAGTCATCGAAGCCATAAGAACAGGAAAAATCAATGAAATGCAAACCCGAGACGAAAGACAAAAAATTCTAAAACAGTTCGGATGGTCAACCGACGACGCCCGCAACGTCATAGCCATAGAAGGCACAAACATATTAGTCAACAGAATAAAGGGAAGACAATACGTCGAAGAAATCATAGACCACGTAAAATCTGGCTTCCGCGAAGCCGTCTACACATCAGTTTTAGCAAAAGAACCAGCCTATGGGTTAAAAGTTAACTTAGAAGACATCCTAGTCCACGAAGACCCAGTACATAGAGGACCAGCCCAAATACTCCCAATGACATGGCGCCCCATATGGTGCAGCTTCCTCCTAAGCGACCCGAAACTTTTAGAACCCATCCTAAACTTCGAATGCAAAGTTCCAAACCAATTCGTAAGCAATGTCATCGCTATAGTACAAAAACGCCGAGGAAAAATATTAGACATGATAAACGAAGAAGACATGGTAATAGTCAAAGCCGAAATGCCAGTAGCCGAATCCTTCGGACTAGCAGACGAACTACGCTCATCAACACAAGGAAGAGCCTTCTGGGCAACACAATTCAGCAGATGGGCACCTGTTCCAGAATCAATGCAAGCCGAAATAATAGCCCAAATACGCAAACGCAGAGGCTTAAGCCCCACACCACCAAAACCAGAAGAATTCTACGAAGAAGCCTAAAAACCAAATTCTTCTGTTTCAATCACTCCAACATTAACCCATATTTTTAGTGCGGTCGATTTAGAACATACTCGGTTTAAACTCT
>JARYMR010000091.1 GCA_029907045.1 Candidatus Bathyarchaeota archaeon | reverse complement strand
CTTCCCTTTTTTCTACGTTGGGTGAAAACTTGCCAACAGTTAAGTGCAAAAACTCAAATTGCGACTGCAACAAGTATGGCTTATGCCACGCAGACGAAATAAACGTAGACTCATGCGAATTCCCAAGCCAATGCAGAACTAAGCTATAATTGTAGCGACTGCTACATATATGTTCAAATGTACCAGATGAAGAGGGGATAGAGATAGGTTAAAGTGACTTCAGAAAACTTTTTAAACTCTATTCACATTACTTTTTTGTTACTGAGGAACAAACGTGAGAAGAACATTTTGGGAGCTATTAATGGATTTGTTGCGAGAGTGCGAAGGCATAAAAAACATTGAGAGTCCAAAACAATTAGTGTATAGTCTTCACACGAGCAAGGCTGAAGTTAAGAAGTTATTGGCATTCGCAGAGAAAAATGGTTTGATAAACGATTTCCGTGTAACCGCCAAAGGCATCAGAGTTTCAAATATGTGGAACGAATTTCGAAATGCTGTTTTCAGTGAGGAAAAATCATGACAGAATGGATAAAACGGAACATAAAGTGCTGTGCATGTGGGCAACCCATGGCTAATAGCAAACATGTTAACGATATATGTTTAGATAAAGAAGCAACGTGGGATTACCCAGTCTGGAACAACATTCTGGTAGTTGAAAAGCATCCAGAGAAAAGGGCGACAGCAATAATTTGTGACAACTGTGTAGAAACGAAGCGGAAAATCAAGTATGCTGTTGGGTGGAACAGAAACCATTCAAATCTGAAATACTACCCAGTTGAACAACTGAAGGATTTACCGCCAATCACGAAAGAAGAAACCCTTCAAGCTGAAACAAAAAATTTTGGTTTGCTTTCAAAGGTGGAAAAAAGATGAAGTTTAAACTCTCCGAAAAATTCGTAGTAGATAGTGATGTTGAACCTTGGCGTAGAGAGGGTTTGCGGATAGTTGTGTTGGGTGGACCAGGTAGCGGGAAAAGTTGGAATAACAGTCTTTTGGCTGAGCAGTTTCTGCTTCAGGGTGGAACAGTTATAATCTTTCAGCCTCGCGACGAGTTTTTCACATTAAAAGAAAAATTTGACATTGTTTGTGTGGGGGGTGTTCATGTAAAGGATATGGAGTTTGTTTTAACAAGCCCAAGCATTTATGCAAAGGCTGTGGTTGAAGATGGCATCTCAATGATTTTTTACACTTCTGGATTAGATGAAGAGAAACTGGTTGATTGGGTTTCACGTTTCATCGAGCATACTTTAACTCTACAAGAAAAGCACAAACGTCCACTTCTGCTCATTCTAGAGGAAGCTCATGAATATGCTCCCCGTTCACCTTCTGGGCATATTGCCCGCCCGTGGATTTATAATCGTATGGTTAAGTCCGTGAAGGATGTCTTCACGCAGGGACGTAAACTCAACATCGTAGGGGTAGCCAGTAGCCAAAGACCGCCTGAGTTGAATTTTACTGTTCGGCAACTTGCAAATTTGACGTTTTATGGGAGGTTCAGCGACCAAGATATAGGTTACATTGACAAAGAATGCCTAAAATATGTTCGAATGCAAGGAATAGACATTGACGCTTCGAATCTTTTGAATTTAGGATTAGGCGAATGGTTAGTTATCATGGGAAAAGAAAGCCGATTCATAAAAGTCACCCATCCACGCTTTACCCACCACGGAGCAGAAACCCCACGTCTTGAATACATAGCTCCAAGGACAGAAAAAACAAAAGCAAGTTTAACTCAGCTTACTGATGCCGTAAGAAAGGCTCTGGAAGCGGAAGAACGTGAAAAGTCTGAAACAGAGAAGTTGAAGCGCCAGATGAGTAATTTACAAAAAGAACTTGCTGATAAAGATAAGAAGCTTGACCAGATGGAGGCAGCTTTGAAAGTTGCTACGAGTTTGCAGTTAGACGTTAAACAAAGCGGAAGTATGGAAGAAGTAGTAATGTTATCAAACGAAGTAAAAAAGTTGAGAGAGGAGAAGGCTGTCCTTCTTAAAAAATTATGTAAAAAAGTTATCAAGGTTTTTGACGAGTTTTCTGAAAAACCCCAAGGTAAGGAAGAGACAATTGACGATTCAGTTAGTAGAATGTTGCTTGAAAAATTGCCGACGAAAGCGTCTAAAACCGTTTTGGAGTTTCTACTTAAGCACAGAGGAATAAAGTTTACGAAGCCACAGATTGCTTTGCAAACAGGCTACAGGAACACGGCTGGCGGAACATTTGGCACAGCATTCAAAATCCTAAAGGACAACAACCTTGTGAAGACTGATGGAAAAATGTGGTGGGTGGAATAGAATGTCTGTGTTGAATTCTTTAGGTACGAATAGGTGTGAATAATGACTATCCAGACTATCGGTGGGCGTTTTAAGGTTGTCGACAAGTTGGGTAAAGAGTATGTAAAAAAGTGTCCTAAAAAGAGTTTAATCTGGGGTGATGCCCATAGATGCCAAAGCATAAACGTATGTTTGGGGTGTTCAGAATTTCAAGGTTTTCTCAGCAAAAAAGAAGCTATTATACGATACCCTGCTTTGAAAAAACAAAGCTATAGGAAGACGTATTTTATTCCCCAGTATATACGATGCAAAGGAATTGTTCGCAGAGTCTATGTTGTGAATAATGCACTCCTCAGATGTAAGGTGTGTGGCGAGCGTGTTTTAGAAAGTAATGCCATTAAACACGCCGAAACATGTGACGCTAAGAAAAAAAGAGAAGACGCCATTCGACGCAACCTTGCAATAATAAAGGCATGCCCTTCGTATATGCCACAGTTACGCAGAGGACAAAAACCGACAAAGTTACAGGTTAGACGGAAAAATTTTGCGATTTACAGACTTTATAGATATTGTGACATGTCTCCTGAACAAATAGCTAATGCAACAGGCAAGCAGCCATGGTATATTCAATATATTATAGGACAGGTTTTCAAGGAATTGTGCCTAAAAGACAGAGCATGTGCATTCAAGAAAATTCTCACTAACAAGACATCATTGGCGGAGAAACGATTTGCAGAAACTCAAGCCTAACCCTTTTTTCTAACGGGTGTATTGTTGTGGAAGTAAACAGTTGGGTTCATGGACAAAGGTCTCCCAGTTATATTCATATTGGGTGAATTGTTTGTATGAAGTTGAATTTCCTAAGACATGCTCTGTGGTCGAGGCATACTACCTGCAATATAAATTTCTCATACCTCTTTATCCATGGAAGGCATGGACACCAGACTTGTGGGCGAATGTAGCCACTGCAATCAGCAAGGTTTTGATTTACCATCGATTTAGTCCCGATTGCTATAAGGATCATCATTTGTGGCGAGAGATGCGCATGGGAATTGAAGCGTTAAGATTCGCTGATTTCTTAACAAGAGACCGTGGATTTCGAGATAGCATACGAAGATTCAACGCCCAATCGCCAACATTAAAGTTTGGCGAATGGTTGGAACCGTTTGACACGGGCAACTCGATTGACTTCTCAAATCATATTGCTCAACTGGGACAATGGATTTACAATGCAACAAAATTTCTGAGAGATGCGGGTTACTTGCGTGTCTACGGAGACTTAGTTAAAGTAATGCGTCCTTACTGGGCACCCCCGGCAGAGTGGGCTATACGCAGAGACATAGCCAAGGACATAATAAAATTCATTGAAAATTTTTATGACTACAACAAAAAATATCCATCTTTAAGGGCAATAGCTGAGTTCTGGCGTGTTCCCCGCTACACTCTGATAGGGTCTGGATTTACAATGGAAGCCATCAGAGACATGTATAGACATTATCGGAAAACTGGAGAAATTAAAATTATAAAGCCAGAGAAGGAGTATAAGATACCTACTGAAGAGGAGCAGAAACAAATTGCGGAAAGAATCGTTAAGAGAATCTATGGCAAACCATTTTCTTAATTTTTTGGGTGAAGGGCATGTCTAAAGAAGAAAAACTTGAAAAAGTGATTTTGATATGTGACAAGAAGAAAGCATCAGTGGAGGAAATTTTTGAAGGTTGCGCAACAGTTTTCCCTGCTCTCGTGAAGCTCAACCCAAAAGAAGACCAAAAGAAAGGATTAATATCTTGCTCCCAAACTAACGCGGGACACCTAGCGGTTTGCGTGTGGATACACAACGCCGAATCAGACAAACAAGAAAGAATTGCACACTTCAGATTATCACCTATGAATACAGCCGCATTTAAAGGTTTTTTGAACCATATAAATCAAATAAATTTAAGAGGTTAAAAATCGAGTAATTCTGGTGGACATTAGTTGGGCGAACCTGAAATTGAGCCGCGTGAAGTGTTAAGGCGTACACGTATTGTCACGCTGCCGTATTTGCGGGAGATTGCTGAGCATAGCCGAGCTATCATTCCGCGTATGGAGGTTTCTAAACGGTGGATGGACTATTATGAGGCTGTCGGTAAGGTTCGCCCGTTAACTGTGAGTGAGAGGAGAAGGCTTGAGGAGCATCGTAAGGCTTATGATTTGTTGGCTGCAAGGCGTGAAGTTTATCGCGTTGCGGGCAGATATGCTCGAACAAAGAAGCCTACGGATTTGATTGCTTTACGGCAAGCGCAGTCTCGCTATTATGAATCTAAAGCGGAGACTTTGCCCCCTGAAAGGGAGAGGGAGATGAAGGAGAAGATGGTTCCGCCTAAAGAAGTGTATAACCGGTTAGCAGAAATAAAAGGTGACATTGAAGAGAAGTGCAAGCGGTATTTGGGTGCGAAGTTTAGGCGTCCGCCCTACCATTTGATTACAATTATGGATAGGTATATTACAATGAAGAGTTTGGGAGCTGTGTTGCGAGATTTATATGCTGAAGCCTATGATGTAAGCCAAAAGGGAAAAGAGATGTCGGAGCTAATAAAACATTATCGAGAAATGAAGGAGCTGGGAGCAAGATAGAAAATGGATGTCAAGTTGATGCACGACCTTTCGCCTCAGCAGTTGAAGGCAGGGTTTTGGCGTGGAATAGATGGTTTTTTCCTTGGAACATACTGGCATCTAAAGATGAAAAATGTGCACAGCTTTGTTAGGGATGTAGCGTTGAAGGGGGGCTTGAAAAGAGCTTTCAGCATCCCAGATAGCATACTGTACGAGCATGGCAGTGACAGAACTATTGAAACAGAGGCTAAGGACAAGTTTAGGATGTTTATTCGTCCGCCGTTGGTTGCTTTGCGTGAGGCTGTTTGTTTTAATCCTGATGTTATTCAGGTTATGGATTTGCCGTTGGACGATAAGGATGATGAAAATCGTGTTTGTGAGAAACTGGCGATTAACCGTGATATGGTTGAGGATTATCATGGTTGGCTTGTGAAGAATGGTTTTCGCAGTAGCAGTTGCTACAAGGATGGGTTGCCTAGATTTTCAAAGTTTATGTTGCTTGGAGTTTGCCATGGGGATATTCCCGATGCTTATGCTGAAGAAGCTAAGTTTATGATGCGCATGTGCGAAGTCGTTGGGATACCGGTAGCAGGTTTGCTCACTCATGTTAAGGGTTTGTCGAAGACGCAACAGTATGATTATGTGTTTCAGGTTTTGGAGAAGGTTTTAGACGTTGTTGGTAACAAGCGTGCTGTTCAATTAATGGGTTTTGGCATCTCTGACGTTTCGAAAATTTCAAGATTGTTAAAGATTGCGAAGAAAACGGATGCCGTGTTGTTTATAGAATCCAGCACTTTGGTTAGAAACAGCGTTCACGCTCGAAAGGTTTTAAGTTTTAACATGA
>JARYMR010000090.1 GCA_029907045.1 Candidatus Bathyarchaeota archaeon | reverse complement strand
ATTTAACATGTGTCCCTACTGTGGAGAAAATATAAAAATCAAATCATCGCCTGTGTTAAACCTTAAAAACTACAAGTAAAAGCCAATTTTTTACTTTTATAAGTGTTAGGTGGCTTAAAATTTACTGTGTGCAAACCGCAAGTCTTATAAAAAGTTTGAACATAAGAAAGTGTTCGTAGGTGTTTATATGAAAAAGAAGGCAATTTCAACATTAGTAGTATTGATGTTAGTAATCCCAATGCTTACATTTGCGGTTCCAGTATCTGCGCAAGTAACAGTTCCTCAAGGACCTTGGGTTGACGAAGTAGACTTTTTCAGGGAAGCTGACGTTGCAAAGGCTATAGATATGTTAGAAGCTGGAGAAATGCATGCATATTACTTCCCAATAAGTGATCGAGACTTATATGCGGATGTTAAAGCCTCCACAAACTTGTGGTCAACTGTCTCATATGGAAGCTATAATGAGTTAACTTTTAACCCGGTTGGGCCTGAGTTTCCTGCAACTGGCAAGCTTAATCCGTTTTCGGTTCCGAAAATCAGAGAAGCCATAAATTATTTAGTAGACAGAGATTATATGGCTGAAGAAATTTGCGGTGGTCTAGCAATTCCAAGATATTTGGCGATAACTCCTTCATTTCCGGATTATGCTAGACTTATAGATACTGCACGAGCGCTTGAGCTAGAATACAGCTACAACCTTGAAAAGGCGAGAACTATTATAACGGAAGAGATGCAAAAGTTGGGCGCTTCGTTAGTCGGTGGTAAATGGAAATATAAAGGCGAAGATGTCACCCTTATATTTCTAATCAGAACAGAAGATGAGCGCCGAGACATGGGCGATTATGTTGCTACACAACTTGAAAACTTAGGATTCACTGTAGATAGGCAATATAAAACTTCGGCTGAAGCCTCTCCAATTTGGATTGGAAGCGACCCAGCAGCTGGATTATGGCATATTTACACGGGAGGTTGGGTCACTACAGCAATCAGCAGAGATCAAGCAGGTAACTTTGACTTTTTCTATACGCCGAGAGGAAGATCCGACCCGCTTTGGCAAGCTTACACGCCCGATCCAGAGTTTGACTATATTGCAGACCGTTTAGGCAGAAGAGACTATACCTCTATGGAGGAAAGAAACGAGCTGATGGCCAGGGCTCTTGAACTATCGATGAAGGACTCAGTGAGAGTTTGGCTTGTTAATAGAGTATCCCCTTGGGTGGCAAGAAATGAAATTTCAGTAACCAGCGACCTTGCTGGAGGGTTCTATGGTTGCTGGATTTGGCCACACACCATAAGGTTTAAGGATACGGTTGGAGGAACCGTAAAAATAGCAACCACACAACTATTAAATGATCCATGGAACCCTGTGGCAGGCAGCAACTGGATATACGATCAAATGGTAATCCGTGCCACATATGATTCATCACTCTTGCCTGATCCGTTTACAGGTTTATATTGGCCTAACCGCATCAAGGATGCTGACGTTTATGTGCAGCGTGGAATACCAGTTACAAAGACTTTAGATTGGGTTACCTTAAGATTTGTTGATGAGATTGAAGTGCCTACAGACGCTTGGTACGGCTGGAATGCTACATCAAAAGAAATAATAACAACACCTTCTGGGATTACTGCCAAAGCCAAAGTTGTAGTAAGATACGAAGACAATCTGTTTAATATCAAATATCATGATGGCACCAACATGTCATTGGCAGACTTCATATTCAACTTCATATTCACGTTCGATAGAGCAGATCCAGCCAGTCCAATTTACGATTCAGCCTATGTTCCTGCCTTCAACTCTTTCAGAACAAGCTTCAAAGGCTTCAAAATCATAAGCGAAGATCCATTGGAATTTGAATATTATACAGACACAATTTATCCAGATGCTGAGTGGATTGTGGTAGACGCTGCAGATGCCTTTGACCCTGAAATGGGCTATGGGCCCTCACCGTGGCACATGATAGCTATAGGCTGGCTGGCGGAAAAAGATAGCCTTTTGGCTTTCAGCTCGAAGAAAGCCGATACATTAGATGTGGAATGGATGAGCTACATATCTGGACCAAGCCTTCCCATACTAGCAGATAAGCTTGATGAGGCTATAACGACACAATTTGTTCCATACGAGGAAGTTTTGTTAAACTACATGAGAAGAGATGACGCTGTAGCAAAATACAACGCATTAAAAGACTGGTATGAAGACAAGGGCCACTTCTGGGTCGGCAGCGGACTATTTTACGTCGATAGTGTAGACACAACTGCCAAGACAATAGTTATAAAGGCTAACAGAAACCATCCAGACAAAGCAGACAAATGGGCTGGTTTCGCAGAACCAAAACTGCCCGAAGTAAGCCTTTCAGCACCCACCACCATAACTCAGTCATTACCAGCCAATTTCACGATCACCGTCACCTTCAAAGGACAACCATATGCTACTGAAGAGTTGGATTTTGTGAAATACCTTATCGTAAGTTCTGCAGGAAAAGTGGTGAGCGTTGGAGCAGCTGAACCCCTAGAAGATGGAACATGGCGTATACTACTATCAGCAGCTGATACTTCGCTTCTTCCAATAGGTTCAAACAACATTCAAGTAGTAGCCTCTTCCAAACTTGTGAGCATTCCAGGTTCCACAAGTGGCGCATTCACAGTAGTTACATTCCAAGACTTCCTCAACTTGGAACTAAGCAGACTTAGAGCAGAATTAGAGACAACTTTAACAGAACTTGAAGAACTTACAGCACAGTTACAAGATCAATCTAATAACATGCAATCGTCACTCTCATGGCTTAACAACTTGTCCATAGGCGCATTAATCATTGGAATCATCGCCCTCATAGCTGCAGTAGCAGTGGTGCTGATAAAGTTTAAGAAAAAATAAAATCAAACCCCCACCTTTTTTATTCATTGCTATTTTTAAGCATGTTTAAATGTTTATCATGTGTATTATTAATACGAAAAGTTTTTCAATTACTATAATAAAAAATTGTTAGACTGAGAAAAATGCGACGTGAATTATCCACGTTTCTAAAATATTCAATTAAAAGGGCAGTTACACTTTTCATTGTGGTTACTCTTGCAATTTATGCTACGATTATTATCGCAAACATGGGTGGATACGTTGACGAAATAGTAAAAGCTGAAACCCGCGAAAACATAAACCTAAGCGTATACCAGAACCCTGCGTATCAACATCTCTCTCCAGAAGAAAAGAAGCAAATGGTAGATGCATTATACCAACAAGAAATTGAAAGGTTAGGCTTAGACCAACCCTTCATATACAGAAGCATCAGATACTTAACTTCCGCCTTAACCCTAAATTTAGGTAGAGCCCATTACCTAACCAGCGACTCAGGTTCAAGAACTGTTAGAAACATTATATTAGAAAGGCTGCCAACAACCATATTATTATTTACAACCATAAATTTGATGCTTTTCTTTCTATCATTATTAGGTGGTCTATTCCTTTCCAGAAAATACGGAAGCAAACTCGACAAAGCCATAGTCGCTCTTTCCCCACTTTCTTCTATACCAGGATGGTTCTACGGCATATTTCTCATACTAATTTTTGCATCGTGGCTCCGCTGGCTTCCTTATGGAGGGCTTGTGGATGTTCCCCCACCTACAAATTCTTTTGATTACGCTTTAAGCGTTCTCAAACACATGATACTGCCAGTTGCATCGTGGTTGGTGGCATACTCTTTCATACAAATTTACGTAAAAAGAACTTTCTTTCTTATGTTTTCAAGCGAAGATTACGTGGAGATGGCTAAAGCAAAAGGACTCTCACCACGGCTAATAGAGAGAAGATACATACTTAAGCCAACTCTTCCTCCAATAATAACAGAGTTTGCCCTAATGCTAATCGGCTCGTGGATGGGCGCCATAGTAACCGAAAGAGTGTTTAATTGGCCGGGAATAGGCTCGCTTTTCTATCAAGCTGTAGGTTTCATGGATTCTCCAGTTATAATAGGCGAAGTAGCCATTTACGCATATTTGCTTGCAATCACCGTTTTCATTCTAGATATAATATATGCCATCGTTGATCCACGAATAAGGATAGGAGGCGCTGCCACATGAGCTTAAGACGGTGGAAAGCTACATTCAAACAACTTCTCGCTTACAAAACTGCAATAGCTGGAATATGCATTCTTAGCTTTCTAATAGCCTTATCCCTTTACACGGTAATAACAATTCCTTATGATGAGGCAGTAAGAGCATGGCGACTTGGAGAAGACATTTCAATAAACAATCCGAGAAACGCAGCACCAAGTTGGATTAACATTTTCTCTGCAAAAAAATTGCCTGAAACTATCCTAATGGATACACTAAAAGGCGGAAGCGGTATAAGAAAAGCTCTTGTGCCAGGAGAAACCATAGGTATTGTTAGAATAGAATTCTCATTCGACTTCATTTATGATGATTTTCCAAGTGAAATTAACCTTTTCTTTACAGCAGAATACAACGAAACTTCTCCATATGTTTCTATCAACTGGACAAAACCGAACGGCGAATCAATCAAACTTAAAGCCATGGTCGTCAAAACAACAGATAGGTATTACATTTCAATAGATGATGAATTAACCAAATATTTACGTACATATTTGAGCAACAAGATCGGACAAGAAATACCATATGAAGTTCCACCTCAAGTGGCTCTCTTCGCCGTGGAAGACGAAAGTCTACTTAACTCGGAAACTACTCAAGTTTTAAAGGGAAAATATGAAATGGTGATTGAAGGCATATTATTCGAAAAAAATGCGGATATGGATGCTAGACTAGTAGTTTATGGAAAAGTTTTCGGAATGGCGGGCACAGACCATCTCAGAAGAGATTTAATGATTGCCCTTCTTTGGGGAGCTCCAATCGCCCTATCCTTCGGTATTCTAGCATCAGTCTCAATATCGTTTTTGCAGATGATAATAGCTGCGGTAAGCGCATGGTATGGGAAATGGGCAGATTTCCTGCTGCAAAAAGCCACAGAATTTAACATGATACTTCCATTTCTACCAATTCTTATGATGATCGCAGTTTTCTATAAAATCAACATATGGGTCTTGCTTATTGTGGTAGTTGTCCTAAGCATTTTCACTTCAGGAGTCAAAACCTATAGGGCAATGTTTCTACAAGTTAAAGAACTTCCCTACATTGAAGCCGCTCAAGCTTATGGCGCAAGCAACATCAGAATAATCTTTCGATATATGATCCCAAAGGTTTTGCCAACTATAATACCTTCGCTTGTGCTTTCTGTTTCTGGATTTGTCTTTCTTGAAGCTGCACTTGCTATACTGGGTTTAGGCGATCCTATAGCTCCTACATGGGGGAAAATAATCAATGATGCTTACAACAAAGGCGCTCTGTATAAGGGCTACTTCTACTGGGTTCTTGAACCCTCCTTTCTTTTAGTGTTAACAGCCTTAGGTTTCGCTATGCTTGGCTTCGCTTTAGACAAAATATTTAACCCTAAACTAAGGGAGATGTAATGTCTCAACCATTGCTTGCCATTAAAGACCTTTACATGTTTTTTAACACCAAAAGAGGACCAGTTAGAGCCGTAGATGGCGTCTCGTTTGAGGTTAAGCGAGGTGAAACTCTTGCAGTGATTGGTGAATCGGGCTGCGGCAAAAGTTCTTTGGCAAAATCCATAATTCGCCTTTTACCACGAAACATACACACATACAAGGGAGAAGTTTACCTAAACAATGTGGACTTAATGAAGATGGATGAAAAAGAGATAAGAAGCAAAGTAAGATGGATTAAAATTTCAATGGTATCCCAGGCAGCGCTAA
>JARYMR010000008.1 GCA_029907045.1 Candidatus Bathyarchaeota archaeon | reverse complement strand
TGTAAAAACACCAGCAGACTTTGAAAAAGCCAAGAAAGACATTTGCGAAATCATCCGCGAATGCTACATGCGACTAAAAAGAAGAGAATGGGAAAGCTTGAATGATCTTGCCTTCAACGTGGTCCTAGGCGAAGAACCAGAACACTACACAAAAACAACACCCCAACACGTGAGAGCAGCAAGAATACTAAAAGAAGGCGGAATGGAACTAAAAGCGGGCGACCTAATAAGCTTCGTAAAAGTCACCAAAGAACCACATGTCAAACCAGTGGAGCTGGCAACAAAAAATGAGATAGACGTGGACAAGTATATCGCCTATCTCCACTCAACCTTCGACCAAGTTTTAGACGCATTAGGCTTAGATTTTGACGAAATAATAGGATTGACAAAGCTTGAAAGGTTCATGTAGTTCTCTCACTTTTCTACAACAACTTTTAGTCCCCTTGATTTCAATGCTTCTCTGATGCTTGGTTTGCTTAAGGCTGTTAGTAGGGTATACCCAATTATTGCTATTGCCACTAAACTGCTTGCAGTAATACTCACTATACTTGTTATCCAAATAGGCCAAGTTGCTGGAACCTCCATGCCAAAAAAGTTTGACGGTGCCCCAAATATCATCCAAACGTAACTGCCAACGAAAACGCCTATAACCATTGAACCTATCACACAGCCCAATAGTCGTCTATTTCTAAGCATATAAATCAAGGAGGCGGCAATCAAATTAGCTATGGGTCCAAAGGCAACATCGTAAATACCGTTCGGAAGAGCCGCAGAAGTTGTGGCATTACCAACAACACATCCCAAACTTACCCCCACAATAACAGGCCACCCGAAAATGGCAGACAATGGTATAAGACAATCAGCGAAACGAAGCTGAATACTAGCCGCAGCACTCAACCCTTGAACCGTCACAAGAACAGCGTATAAAGCTGCAAAAACTGCTGTGAAGGCTATGTCTCTAGCATCAAATTTCATTTTTTCACCTCCTACACCGGGGTTTTTATGGCGGAACGGGTGGAGGCCCACTCACCCGCCACGCTTTATTCCACAAATTTTTAAGTTATTAATTTTACTGAAGCGAGCAAATTAAAAAAGGACTGTATTATTTCTTTTCTTCGGTTTCAGCTTGAACTTCCATGGTTTCTGCAGCTTCTGGGGCTATTTTCACTGTTATGTCCTCAACTGGAATGCCTTCTTTACGAGGAAACAGCAAATCCTGAGGTGGTGGTGGCACATTTAGTATTGTGGATAGAAGGTACATGGCTGTGAACACTGTCTGATAAATTCTTTGAAAAACATAGGGCACTTTGGTTTCTGGGTCAACTTCTAACATTTTGTTTATTTCAGCATCCTTTCCGCTTAAAGTTGCCATGCCTTCAATTTCAAATTTTACAAGACTTGGCTTTGTTGTTAAAAACAGTTTAAAATCTAAAATAACCGTCTGGCTTTTGCGTTCCCTTTCCTCCAATTTTGCCTTAACATCAAAATTAACACTTTCAGCCACGCTTTTAACATTTAAACGAACACCAGTAAGGCTGGTTATTTCTACCTTAACCGAAGCATTAGGAACATACAATGTTGGACAAATAATGGATTCCCCACGTCAAACAGTTATAGCAGTTGCTTCTCTAACCCTCCGTAGTAAGCCTCACAAAAAACTGATTTTTGCCTTTTGTGTGTCACACGACCTACACACAACCCAGCAGTTAGGAGAAAAACCAGTGAAATAGCAAAGCAGCTATGGTTGAAGCTACAAACAAAAGCGAAATTAGGATAACTACTTGTCTCTCAGTTAAAGGATGATTATAAGTGATAAGTGTGATAAGACTTCGTCTATTATTGGAAAAAAGCCGTTTTCCATCAAAAGAAACATTTGCCCTAGTTCGGAAGAAGAAATAGTTTAGCAGGATCATAGAAGAATTTAGGATGTATGGTAAAATTGAGATTAGTAAACACCATTTTAGATCGGAAATTATTGCAAAGGCTGTCAGCGTTATTCCAATGGCGAAAGAACCAGTATTACCAACGAAAATTTTACCCTGAAAATTAAAAAAGGCGAGTATAAGCCAAACAACCAAAGGAATTATTAGGAGAACTGTATTCTGCCCAGAAGCAGCTGATGCAACCATCAAACCAATCATGACTATGGCAGGACATAATGTTTCTAAACCGTTTAATCCGCCTAGTTGGTTAACAGTATTCGTGGTTATTGTTACAATTAATGGAATTAGTATAAAGTAGTAGTATATGCCAAAATCCATAGTTCCCAATATCGGGAGTGTTATAGTTGTGCGGACATGGGGCAGTCTATAAGCCAGCGCAATTAGCGGGATTGCAGCTATTAGGGGGAAGAAAGCCTTATAACGCCACCGCAAATCCATCCAATCGTCAAGCAAGCCCATAAAACCACCAAATAAAATGCAAACAGCCAATGTTAAAGCAGAAGACGCATTGTTTGACTCTGGCGGTATATTAAAATAATATAATGCAAAAAGATAGGTTACGCTGGCTAAAACGTAAATTACGCCTAAACCGTTTGGAACTAAAGGCTTGTTTGGCTTGTGGTAGTCTGGAACTTTTGGAAACAAGCTACCGCTCCCTTATCGATTAGAGTAATATTCTTGCCAATCAATCTCATAGAGGCAGACAAGCGGAACAAGTCCACCATAGTTGTTTCCAGCATCACTCGCAGAAAGGGATAATCCAGCAAAGAAAACCTCTTTAAAATATTGCGGCTCCACTGCTGGTTCATTTAAAGCAGCTTCTTCGTAGTCAACTATATTGTTAACTTCACACCAACGATGCTTTCCCCAACTCATCAACTTATAAATTGTCGAGTTCATCCCACGATCATTCCATATCCACCTGCTCAGAGTGCTGTTATAGTACCCAAATGTTGCCTCATCAGTCCAATCAGGATTCAACCCCATACCCACGAAACGGTCGTAAGCCTTTCCAGAAATCCTTGCCATCCACATCCACTTTCCTTCATCACCATAGCCAGTCCAATAAGCATAATTTTGTCCATCAGAAGACCCTAGAGCAAGCGTTGTAAAGACGAGGATGTATTTTGTGCGTTTTGGATCATAGAACTCCAACATTTTTAAGGCTTGAGTTTCATCAGCCATAAATATGAAGCCTATGTTTTCTATCTCTTTAGTGTCTATTGTAGCGTTGTCCGCAAGGGTTGTCACATTGCCCAGCACAGTTAACCAATAACCATAATCCCACCAACTAACCACAACGTCTGTGGCCTCAAGATTAGCCCTAACCCACGCTAACATGTCAAGCCACTCGTTTACAGGCTTATTAGGTGCAATTGGAAGGCTTCCAGCAGTTATTGTTACGGGAGAATATGATTGCTTGTAAACTCTTGGGGATGGGAATGAAAAGTTTGTCATTAAAATAATGAATATTAGGAATATGGCTGTTCCGCTGAATTCTTTTCCAACATGCTCCAACGCATAACGCTTCTTAGTGATTATTTTCGGCTGTTCCTTTAATAAAGTGTTAAATGGTTTCAGCGTCCCCACAACGCCTGTTGCCGCTACAAGACCATATGCTGGAGCCATAAGCACAAACAACCGCACCATAGAACATGCAAAGTAGAGGGAGGTTAAACCAAAGATTAAGAGGAAAAGGTTTTTGTTGTTAAGGTTTCTCAAAAGAAAATACAAACCTAAAATGAAGAATATTATTCCTATGCCAAACTCGTAATATATGGAACCCCAAGCCGAAATCCTATGTTCAGCCACAGACTCTATTAGCGGAGAACCCTCCCGCGTAAATGGATTAATAACGGAAATAAATTTTCCAGCAATATCCTGTCGATATTGCCAAAGCAGACCAAAGCCACAAACAAAGGCTGCTACAACAACCGTGAAGAAGATAATTTTTGACCGTGCTGATTTTAAAGCTTGAAAAACTTCAACGAAACAAATAATTATAAATATTCCTGCAACTGGCAAAATGGCACTTTCAACCAAGTATGTGGGCGTTAGCTTTGGAATACTTATGGCAATAAACAACCCTAATCCAAAGGTCAGGCTATAAGACAAAAGCAGACGATGAGTATACCTCTTAAGCAAAATTAATACAAACACAAAGAGCGCTGTCAGACCTATGGGGTAATAAGCCGCACCCCACCCGGTACAGAAATATCCTAGAGCTAACCCGGAGCCAAGCGAATATAGAATTGATGAGTTTACTGGTCGGTCTTCTTCGATTGCTCTTAAAAACATGAATACAAAAACTATGAGAGCTAATATCCCTATTATTTCATCGTCAAAAAATCCAAGTGACGTCCGCTGGATATAGGAAGGACTTAAAGCCAAGAAGAGAGCAGCGAGCAATCCCATAGTTCTTCCGCCAATATCCTTGCCCAAAAAATAGATAGCTAAAGAAGCCAGCATACCCATTATGGGTGGCATAAAGGCACAGAAACTCATCAAATCAATATTCACGCCTAAAGCTGAAACTATTTTATAGAAAAAGGCTGTTGTCATTGGCAATCCTGTAAATCCTGCCCTCGCCACGTCAAATCCACCAATTCCGTACCATCTCTGCGTGTCAATCCAGTGGTTTGGCCAAGCCCAAGAAATGAAGCCGTTGTTTACTAGGTATTCTGTAAAGCGATATTGGAAATATGGGTCAAACTCTGAAAGGTGCATTGTTCCTGTTTGTATTTCCCATCGCATTGGAAATAGGCGTATGATAAAGGCTATAAAAAGTATAAGCAGCAAGGCTGAAAAAGTTATTATTGACTCGTGGCTTATTTTGACCCGCAGTTTTCCTAAACTTTTTAAACTGTTAACAAGGTTTTCCTTTGACAGTCTGTCTCTGATCCCCATTTTGAGTTCATCTCTTCTACACACAATTATTGAGGTGTTTTATTTCCCTTGTGGTTAACAGAGTTTTAGGTGGTGCAAGCCAATCTTATATATCTTTCCAAAAACTTGATGTTTATGTTGTGGTTTTTCGTTTATAACCATATTTTTCAGGGTCGTAAAATGGGAAAGAAACAATTTCCGCCTTGGCGAGTTTGTCCCGAATCTTAACGTTTACAATGTTTCCTTCTTGAGATTGAGATATTTGAACGTAAGCCATTCCTATGCCGCACTTAAGCAGTGGAGAAAATGTTCCACTCGTTACGTACCCGATTTTTTCATTGGTGCCGCTGTATACTTCAAAGTTTGGTCGAGGTATTCCTTGTTCTATCATGCGGATTCCTACACGTTTTTGTTTGATTCCTTCATTTTTCTGTTTTAACAAGACATCTTTCCCTATGAAGTTGCCCTTTTGAAGTTTCACCACAAAACCGAGAGTTGCCTCCAAAGGAGTTGTTTTCTCATCAATATCATTTCCGTAAAGACACATTCCAGCCTCAAGCCTTAAAGTGTCTCTTGCGCCCAAACCGCATGGCTCAATCCCGAAGGGTTTACCAGCATCAAGGATGGCGTTCCAAACTTTTACTGCATTGTCTGGCTTGGATAGTGGGGTGTTCCAAATGAAAACTTCGAATCCATCCTCGCCAGTATATCCCGTTCTTGAAAGGAGAACATCAACATTTGCCAAATGAGAAGGGGCACATTTGAAGCGTTCAATCTTGCTTAAATCATCTGGGGAAATTTTCTGAATGGTTTTTTCGGCGTTTGGACCTTGAACCGCCAGCATTGCAACATTGTCTGAAACTTCTTCGATGTGAACATTGAAGCCTTTAGCATTTTTAGCCAGCCAGTTGTAGTCTTTTTCTCTGTTGGTTGCGTTGGAAACAAACATGAATCTGTCTTTTTCTAATCGATAATATACGAAATCGTCTATTATGCCGCCTTCTTCGTTGCACATTACCGAGTATTGGGCGCTGTTAGGCAACAGCTTAGAAACATCGTTTGTTATTACATAGTTTAAGAATCGTTCCGCATCCTCGCCCATGATTATTATTCTTCCCATGTGAGAGATATCGAAAACGCCGACGCTGTTGCGGACAGCTAAATGTTCTTGTATTATGCCTTTGTACCATAGGGGCATCTCAAAACCAGCAAAAACCGTCAGTTTAGCCGTTTTTCGGTGCACTTCGTAAAGTTGGGTTTTGCGGTTTTCATCCATTAAAATCGCCTTAACAACACCTATTTTATTGGTTTTACTTCAACGTTTATTGGTATTAGAGAAAGTTTCTTGCCACATTTTGGACATTTTCCACCATGCTGATGCAAAATCTCATCGGGAGGTTTGAGCTCAGCACCTTCATATAATATGTGACCGCATCCTTGACAGACAACACGTTGAGGCAATTTAATACGCTCCAAAGGATAATAAAGCAATAAGTTTATGGCATATTTATTGGTTGCTGATTAAAATTCACAGAAACTTTTAATCTTAGAATAAAGTTAATTCTGAAAGCCTATACAAACAAGCATCAAATGGTTTGTGCCAAAATGGGAAACTACACATTAATTATAACCGAGAAACCCGATGCAGCTCAAAGAATAGCTTCAGCCCTTGATGTTCAAGGAAAGGCCAAAAAAATGGAGGATAATGGAGTACCATATTACGTGGCTAAAAGGGACAAGGAAATAATTGTTGTTCCAGCCATAGGACATTTATACACGGTTGCGGAGGAAAGCGGCGGAAGAAACCACTATCCAATTTTCAATTTTAGATGGGTTCCAAGATACGCTGTGGAAAGGGGTGCAAAACAAATCAGAACATGGCTGGAAACCATATCAAAATTGGCGAAGGATGCTGATGCGTTTATTGATGCATGCGACTATGACATTGAAGGAAGCATAATAGGATACAGCATACTGAAATACGCTTGCGGAAACAAAGAAGCCATATCAAAACGCATGAAATACTCCACGCTGACAAAAGAGGAGCTGGAAAAATCCTATAGTGAATTGTTGCCACGCTTAGATTTTGCGTTAATAGAGGCTGGACGCACAAGACATGAAGTTGACTGGTTGTATGGTGTTAACCTTTCAAGGGCTTTAACAATAGCAGCAAAAGATTGGAGTGGAAAATACGCCACATTAAGCACAGGAAGAGTGCAGGGTCCAACCCTTAGATTTCTTGTAGCTCGCGAAAAAGCCATCCGATGTTTTGTGCCAACCCCTTACTGGAGCATAAAAGCAGAAGTTGAAATAGGTGGTTCAACTTTTGAAGCAGAATACGAAAAGAAAATCATCGAAACCAAAAAAGAGGCAAATGCCATACTAGACGCTTGCAAAGGAAAAAATGGCGAAATAGAAAAAATAGATTATAAAAAGTTCCAGCAAATGCCACCCACACCCTTCGACTTGGGCGCTTTACAAAGTGAAGCCTACAGCCTTTTTGGGTATACTCCAATGCGAACCTCAAACATTGCCCAACGATTATATTTAGATGCCTTAATTTCTTATCCCAGAACAAGCAGCCAAAAACTCCCACCATCAATAAACTATGAAGCAATACTGAAAAGCCTAAACAGAGTTTCAGAATACAAAAAACTCACGGCAGAACTCCTTGCAAAAAAGGAGTTAAAACCAAGAGAAGGAAAAAAGGAGGACCCAGCGCATCCAGCCATTTATCCAACAGGAAACTTGCCAGAAAGAACTTTAGACGCTTCGGAAAGAAACATTTGGGACCTTGTCATCCGCAGATTCATGGCAGTTTTCGACGAGCCAGCCATAAGACAAAGCATGAAAGTCTACATAAACGTAAATGGACACCGCTTTTACCTTAGAGGAAGACAAACTCTGAAAGAAGGTTGGCTTCGCTTTTATGAACCTTACATAAGGTCTGAGGAAGTCATTCTGCCACAAATAAGAGAGGGACAAACAATAAACATTAAAAAAGTCATTTTAGAAGACAAATTTACAAAATCGCCTCCAAGGTATAATCCAGGAAGCCTCCTAAAAAGGATGGAAGAAGCCGAGATTGGAACAAAAGCCACAAGGGCGGATATTATCCAGACACTTTATGATAGAAAGTATGTTCGAGACGAAAGGATGGTTGTGACAGATTTGGGCTTCGAGGTTATGGAGGTTTTGGAAAAGCATTGCCCAACTGTTGTTTCAATAAAGTTGACAAGGGAACTGGAGGAGAGAATGAATGGGATTCAAGTGAACAACGAGAAAAGGGAAGGAGTTCTCATGGATGCTGTCGAAATCCTCAAACCAGTGGTAGAAGAGTTAAAAGAGAAAGAAGAAGAGATAGGTGAACAACTGAGCAACGCCATAAAAAGGGCAAGAATTGAAGAAAGAACCATAGGCACATGCCCAATCTGCAACACCGGAAAACTCATGACATTATACTCGCGAAGAACAGGCAAGCGTTTTGTAGGCTGCACAAACTACTTCAAAGGATTATGCAAAACAGCATTCCCACTACCGCAAAGAGGAACAATAAGACCTCTTGGAAAGAACTGTAGGGGATGCGGCTGGCCCATAGTTCAAGTGCGAATGAAGGGGAGGCGACCTTGGACGCTTTGCTTTAACCCACAATGCCCATTAAAAGAGGAGAGGAGGAAGAGACTTGAAATGCGCAATATGCAGTAGAGAAGCAGAAAAAGAAGGCTATTGTAAGCTGCACTCCAAAGCTTATGAAAGTATTTTGAAAAAGTATGAGTTATGGAAGAAAGCTCTAGAAATTTCTTGGAAAGAGTATTTAAGTGAGATTGTTAAAAATCCGTTAACAGGAGAATGGGCTAGAGAGGTGGCGGAATACCTAATAAAAAATGGTGGAGAACAAGATGTCAAGAAAGGTTAAGAGACAAATCACATCCCTTTCCTATTCGCTAAACAGATTTTATCGTAAAATCTCAACGGCAAAGCCTTCTTCGCTTATACTTTCAATAATAGCCATTGCAGTTGCCATATTCCTTTTTGGAGGAGGCTTATACAACATAATAATGAAGCCCTACCCAGCAGTTTACTATGGTGGACGTTTCATCTTTCTTTACCCGCAATTATCAGAACAGTTCATAACAGACAGCATAGTTGCCACAATATTATATACTCTAGGCATTATGGGTTTAGTGGCAATTTATCAAAGCACAAAATACGCCTACAAACCCAGACAAGCTTACATGATGTTTTTGGTGGGGCTTAGTCTAATATTAATAGCTTACATATTCCTAGAAGTTACCATACAAATAAAAGTTGGCAGATAAAACCTTTACCAAGGATTACTTTTTAATCCTAGCTTGTAAGCTGCAAAATTCGTCAGCAAGTGTATGGGTGGAGTTATAATTAGCACTGTTATTGCAAGGTTTAAATCCAATATGGATAGGGGAAACGAAAACAAAACCGCCCCAACAACGAAGTCGACTTGGTCAATGATTGGCAACAAATCTCCAGGAGCCATTCCAAGCCTCCTCTTTAAAAAAGCCCCAGCTAAATCCCCAAACAAAGCGCCCAAAGATAAAAGTAATCCAAAGGAAATTGGATAATTGAAAAGCATACTTTCCAATAATCCAACAGCCGTTCCCACAATCAATCCCGAAAAGAAGCCTCGAAAGGTTTTGTTTTTTCCAAGGATTGGTTTTCCATCGAAAAACTTTTTTCCAAAATCTATGGGAGAGCCTCCGCCTGTGATGACGGGTATGGCGTTGGCGCAGTAGGCTGGGAAAATGAATTTTAATGCTTCAATGATTAGTTGTGTTATTTCCATTTTCATGACCATTAACGAGTCTGATAATCATGAATTCCCGTTTCTTCTATTTTTAATTGAAAAGTTATGGGCTGGGTTCCTTTTTGACTTTTCTCCAAAACCGCCCTAATCACTTGGGAGTTTTCAGTGGGGCACAAAGCAATTATTATGTCAGCCCAAAATTTTAAAACCCTTGTAGCAACGGGTTCTATGCTCACATAAGCCTCGTCGAAAACGCTTCGCACCTGACTTGTTATTATAACCGCAATTTTTCTTGTTTTGGCAATTTGCGCCAACAAAGCCATCTGCCTATTTAATTCGCGGTTAAGCTCGAAGGCTTTGTTTGTATGTTCCGCAATTTCCACACGATAAAGCGATGTGAGCGTGTCAACAATCACCAACCCAAAATTTTTGGCAACATATTCTGGCAACTTGTCTATAACTGTTATCTGTTCACGGAAAGTGTTTGGTTTCATCAAAATTATTTGTTCCGCAACATCTTTGAAGTTTTTAGAGGCTATCTGGGAAAGGCGCCGCGCCGAGAAAGTGCCGTCGCAGTCTATGAATAGGGTTTTGTAACCTTGCATTGCACAGTTCACAGCTAGCTGCATAGCCAAAGTGGTTTTCCCAGTTTCCGCCTCTCCGTAAATCAAGCTAACGTTTTCAAATGAGATGCCGCCCTCCAGAAACTTGTCAAGTTCTCTGCAGCCCGTGGAAATTTTTTGTAGCAAGCTCATGCACATTAAGGAATATAAACCGCGAAACTAATATTTTGTTTTGTGTTCAAAACTTCAAAAAACAGGAAAAGCGTATGAAAGCGAAAATTGCGGTTGCAACAGTTTCGGGAAAAGCCTACTACCTAATTGTTAATGAGTTGAAGAGGAAAAATATGCCCTTCCTAAGTTTGACCCCAAAAGACCCCATCCCTATAGAAATTAAAGTTGTCATAACGACTAAAGAAGAGAAACCTCTCATAAACCATGAAAAAATCTTAGTCTATCAAGAAGGCGTGGAGCCAGAGGCATTGATAAATGAGGCTTTACAGCTTGTTCAAGGAAAGGAGAATTATGAAAAAATAGTTATAGGTGTAGACCCAGGCGAAGTTTTTGGATTAGCAGTTTTGGCGGATGGAAAAGTCATCGAGACAGGAAACTGCTTCAGCGTTAACGAGACTTTAAATAAGATAAAAAGCACTGTTAGAAGTTTCGGAAGGAGCCAAGCAACATCTTTTTCTGTGAAAGTGGGAGATGGCGTCCCAATGTATAGGGAGAAGATTTTAAAAGCTTTGGATAAAGCGTTACCTTCAAACGTAATATTGGAAAGTGTAAGCGAAACGGGAACAGACCGCAAACCAAACGAGGTTGGGTACAGAAGAGGATTAAGAGACATAGCCTCAGCCATAAGAATTGCTGGAAGAAACGGACGCAAATTTCAACGGAGGAAAACAAATGAAGAAAACTGTTGAAAAAGGAAAAACTCTATTGGTGGATGGACCAGCATCCGTCAATGTCGTTTCAGGAATTACGGAAGTTTTCGGCTCCGCAGTTGAAAGCAGAGGTAAGGTTGTAATACGCGAAGGTAAACGATTGCCTTTCACAGCTAAAGAAACAACAACCCTCGAAATTTCGTTGGGAGAAAATGCAAACACTGAAGAAGTTGATGGAAACACAATTCCACAGTCATGGACAGAAGCGTATAAGCAACTTTTGAATTTTCAAAATAAACCCGTCGTTGCAATGGTTTTGGGAACTGTTGATTCTGGAAAAACCAGCTTTTGCACATACTTAACAAATAGGTTTTTGCAAGAAAAAAAGAAAGTGGCAATATTAGATGGAGATTTGGGGCAGTCCGATATAGGTCCGCCTTGCACCGTTGCCTACACTTTCTTAACAAAGCCAGTAACAGACTTGTTTGACTTAGAAGCGAAAAACGCATTTTTTATAGGCGTTACTTCGCCAAGCCCAGCCATAAACAAAGTGATTGAGGGGTTGACTTCGCTAAAAAAGGAAATTTTAGACGACAATCTCGACTTTATTGTCATTAACACTGATGGTTGGGTTGAGGGGGAAGAGGCAGTAAACTATAAAGTCCAACTTGTAAAAGAGCTTAATCCAGACGTAATCTTCTGCATCCAACAAAAAGACGAGTTGGCGCCTCTCCTCAACAGACTTGAAGGATTCCAAAAAACTGTTGTCGAGTCTCCTCCAGCCATAAAACAAAGGAGCAGAGAAAAAAGAAGAAGCCTACGGGAGCTTGGATACATAAAATATTTGAAAAATGCAAAAGTGCAATCCCTCCCCATAAGCTGGTTAAAAATTGAAGCAAACGAATTTCTCGGTTTAGGCACCACCCACGAAAACACGAGGCAAGCGAAGAAAGTCTACGAGTTTTTGGGGATGAAACCCTTGCATTTTGCAGAGTTAAAAGATAAAGTCTGCATTGTTATTGGTAGAGGACGATGGATTAGCGAGGAAAACCTAAAAAAACTGGAGGAAACTGTTGGAAAGAAAGTTGTGGTTTTCCGGAAAGGCGAAGAGGAAGGCTTACTGGTTGCTTTATACAATAACGAAAGAAAATTCCTCGGCATAGGCGTCCTAAGAGAAATAGACTACAACAGAAAAACTCTAAAGATTTTCACCCCAGTCTCCGAAAAAATCTCCATAGTTGCCTTGGGAAGAATTAAACTGGACAAAAATCTCAAGGAAACCCCGGCTTTCACGGAAGAAGTGGAGTTCGTAAAACTTTAGGCGTCTTTCGTTTATAATTGCCTTGAAGGACAATGCATGTTTACTGGGCAATGTTTACAAAGGGGGTTTCTGGCTCTGCAATATTTTCTACCAAGCAAAATTAGCAAAATATGAACTGTAAGGTAGTCTTTGGGATCATAGAGTGATTGAAGGAATTGGCGAACCATTTCATAATCGCCTTCTTTTGGCGCTAAACCCAAGCGCTTTGCAACGCGGTTCACATGGGTGTCCACCGGAATTGTAGGTTTTTCTGAACAAAAGAGGAGAAGCACATCAGCGGTTTTAGTTCCAACACCGGGAAGTTTAAGAAGCGTTTTTCTTGCTTCTTCGAAGGGCAATGATAAAATGGGATTTAAAGTGCCATGAAATTTTTCAAGAATTATTTTTGAGATTTGCTTTATTGTTTTGGCTTTGTTTCTGTATAAGCCAGCAACCCTCAAGCACTTTTCAATTTGGCTTGTTTCTGTATTCGCTAAAACTTCGGGCGTTATTTTGAATCTTTTCGAAAGGTTTTCGAAGGCTTTTGCCGTGTTTTTGTCAGCAGTGTTCTGTGAAATTATTGTAATGATTAATGTTTCAAACGGGTCTCTGTTTGAGGCTACCCATTTTGGCATTATGAATGTCTTCTCAAGCAATTGTAAGATTTTTCTTGCGCGGTTTTCACCCATTTTGTGTATCTCCTTTGAAAACAATAAATAGTGAATAATGAAGCTATAAATAAGCAATGGAGAATCACGATGGAACGTGCAAAAGTCATTAAAGAAGAAGTCGTCGAGCAGAACATCCATTTTCTGGCTGTTTATGTAGAAACACGAAACGCATGCCTAATTCTATTAAGCGAAAGAGAAGACAAGCTTGGAACTTTGGCAATTGCTGTTCCGAAACCAAGAGATTTGATTGGACCAGTTTCGTCATCAGTGCTTTTAGGTGATAAAAACGCGATATCAGCCCGCATGTTCGCCGAATACGTTGCCTCAAGAAAACAGAAAATTGCCCTAGTTTCCATTTATCTTGAAACAATTAACGAAATGCAAGCCCAATCAATTTTTATGAAGCTCATTGAAAAGGTTGCTAAAGCAGAAATTGAAGGGGAGAAAGCGGGAACATGAGTTTACAAGATTTTCTTGGAAAAATGGAAAAAGAAAAGGAAATGTTGCACATAAAAGACAGCGTATCAACCCGTTTTGAAATTCCATTCATAATGAAAAGTTTCGACAGCAATGGTCCAATTTTAATGTTTGACAATGTAAAGAACTACAAAACAAGGGTTGTCGCCAACGTTTGCGGAACCAGAGAAAGAATTTGTGCAGCCCTAAATGTTGACGAAGATGAGCTTTACAGAAAATTGACGGAGGCTTGGCGTTCACCAAAAAAACCAAAAATTGTTAGAGACGGATCAGTGAAAGAAGTTACCGATAAAGATTTGTCAAAGATTCCTATTTTGACGCATTTTGAGAAAGACGCTGGTCCTTATATCACTTCGGCGGTTGTTTATGCGAAAAGTGTTGATGGAAAAATTGAGAATGTTTCAGTTCATCGCCTTCAAGTTTTGGATAAGAAGCGTTTGGCAATACGTTTGGTTCCCAGACATCTCTTCAGTTTGTGGCAAACAGCAAAAGCGTCTGATAAAGATTTGGAAGTAGCCATTTCTATTGGTGTTCATCCAGCGATTATTTTGGCAGCCTCTTCGCCTGTTCCCTTTGGCGTTAACGAATTTGATGTGGCAAATGCCTTATTAAATAATGGTTTACGCTTAGTTGAATGTGAACATGTTAAAGGGTATGCGCCCGCAGACGCAGAACTAGTTATTGAGGGCAAAATTTCTGCAAAGGAAGAAGTTGCCGAAGGACCCTTTGTGGATATAACGGGAACTTATGACATTCAAAGAACTCAACCCGTTGTGGAAGTTTTGAATGTTATGCATAGGGAAGATTATGTTTATCAAGCGCTCTTGCCCTCTGGAGCTGAGCATAAACTCTTAATGGGTTTGCCTCATGAAGTTTTGATTTGGGAAGCTGTCTCAAAAGTTGTTCCAAAAGTTTATGCTGTCAACCTTTCAGTTGGCGGAAGCGGGTGGCTCCATGCAATAATATCGATTGATAAGCAGCTTGACGGAGATGGAAAAAATGCTTTGCTGGCTGCTTTTGCTGCCCATCCAAGCCTAAAACATGCGGTGGTTGTGGATTCCGACATTAACGTTTTTGATCCCAATGATGTGGAATGGGCTATAGCAACACGTTTTCAAGCAAGCGAAGACCTAATAGTTTTAAGTAATGTTCGTGGTTCAACATTGGATTCTTCTGCTGACCAAGAGACTGGATTGACAAGTAAGATGGGGTTGGATGCCACAAGAACGTTTACAAAGCCTAAGGAGAAGTTTGAGCGGGCAAAAATTCCAGTTGGCAGTCAGATTGAGAAGCTTGTTCAAAAATTGTTTGCACATTAGCTTATATATTGGATTTGAAAGATAGAAAGAGGCGGTGGTTCCATTGTCTGAAGAGGAAAAAGAAGAAAGCGGCATATCATTAAAAGTTGAAGATGTCATGGTCAAAGAAGTAATAACTATAGACGAAAACTCGACAGTGAAAGAAGCGGCAGAAATCATGAACAAGTTTGAAATTGGCTGCTTAATTGCAGTCAGAAAAGGAAAAGCCATGGGGATAATAACAGAAAGAAACTTGCTAAAAAGGGTGGTTGCAGAAGCAAAAGATGCGAACAAAACAAAAGTGAAAGATGTTATGTCAAGTCCGCTGGTCGTTGTTGAACCCGGCATGGATTTGGAAGAAGCTGTAAGGCTCATGTTTGAGATGAAAATTAAGAAGTTGCCTGTGGTTGATGGAAAACGTCTTGTGGGTTTGGTTTCGCTCACGGATATAGCACGTTTTCAGCCTCAAGCGATAAAAATACTGAAACAACTTGCCATGAGACAAGCAGCACCAAAAAGCATGAAAAAAGTTATAGATTATTATGTGGTCTAAATTTTCTGTTAGTATTTCTTAGTAAAAAATTCATCGCAAGTTTAATATTCAAAATCGGAATAAGAATGGTGCTGGGATGACTATGAATAGAAAAATTTTGTGCCCATTATTGTTTTTGTTGCTGGCACCTTTACTGATTATAGAAACAGCTACAGCAGACATTGAGCATTTCGCTTGGATAAACCCTTCAGTAGGCGAAGATCTATACTACCACCAAAATGTTGTTGCCTATAAAACAGGAACATGGTGGAATATTTCCATAAGCGTATACAATGATTATCTAACTCCTCCTCCACCACCACGCATAAAGCTACCAGTCAATATTACCGCAATAAAAGTGTACTTCGATTGGGGCGCATGGTTTAACTATACATTTGACACTCCAGTTCGAATGGAACCCCTTGAAGTTAAAGTTTTCAATGTGGGAAATGTAACACCGCCGCTGACCGATGCCCCTGAAATATGGGTGCATTCATACACTGTTTATGTGGAATATATTGCAGAAGGGGATACAAATCCGCCGGAGTGGTATTGGCACGGTGACAACTTTGCAGTTATGTCCGAAGCTCACTTTGATAGCTTCCAGCTTTATAATAAGCTCAAAGGCTTTATGACAAGTATAACAATACTCCCTTCTGCAATCAACGCAACCGAAGCGCAAGTTCTTTTCGTCAAAGCTTATATCGAGTACACTTTAGGAAGGCAATATTACAGCAACGGAGAATTTGAAAATGCAAAGATAAACTTCCAAAGTGCAGACCTCCATGTCAATGAGGCCCTTGCCGCTTGGAACGAAAGAGGAACAGCTTTTGAGGATGCCATGCTAGATTATTATGACTCATCGGCAAAAGCACAAATTATTCAAGCCAATGCAGCGCTAAACAATTCCTACGGATGGATTTTCTTCGGGATAGGCTGGATACTAATAGGCATAGGAATAATAGTTTATGGTGCCAGAAAACCGAAGGCTCCCTAAAACTCTAAACCACACCTCTTCATTTTTCTCTCATCTTTTAAAATGCGTTTAAATAATCAAACTTTACTTCACTAATAGGAAGCGTAGCGCCAAGACATGATGAAAAAAACGTTAGTGTTTAAAGTTAATCCGAAAAAACCAGAACATGAGGCTATCCGTGCAGCAGCCAACATCATCAAAAGTGGTGGTTTAGTGGCTTTTCCAACAGAAACAGTTTATGGCTTAGGAGCAGATGCCCTAAATTCAAAAGCCGTTTTAGCCTTATTTGAAGCTAAAAAAAGGCCATTAGATAATCCACCCATAGTGCATGTTGGAAAAATAGAAAATGTCTACAAACTGGTGAAGGAAAGCCCGCAAAAAGCCGATATACTCATGCGAAAGCTTTGGCCCGGACCCCTAACTTTAATTTTTAAACGTTCTGATATCGTGCCAAGTGAGACAGTTGCTGGTTTAGACACCATCGCAATTCGGATGCCGAGACACAATGTTGCTTTAGCATTGTTAAGAGAATGTAACTGTCCAATAGCAGCTCCAAGCGCAAACCTTGCTGGAAAACCAAGCCCCACCTCTGCGGCTCACGTTCTCGAAGACCTTAATGGCAGAATAGACGCAATTTTGGATGCTGGACCCACACATATTGGAGTGGAATCCACAGTTCTAGACATGACCGTTGAGCCTCCACAAATTTTGCGTCCAGGCGGAACACCATACGAAGATTTGAAGAAGATTTTAGGCGATGTCGAACTTCATCCAGTTGCAATTGCGGATATGGAAGTAGCCATTGAAAAGGCACGTTCGCCCGGTGTAAAACATAAGCATTATGCTCCAAATGCTGAGGTGGTTTTGGTGGAAGGCGAAGTTTCAAAGATTGTGGGTAAGGTGAAGGAGCTTGTGGATTTTTATAAACAAGAAAATAAGCGGGTTGGTGTTCTTACAACGGATGAAAACTTTGGCTGTTATAGGGCTGATGTTGTGAAATCTCTTGGAAGCAGAAGAAACCTAACGGTTATTGCAAATAACCTTTTTAGACTTTTGAGGGAGTTTGATTCCGAAAAGGTTGATGTTATAGTTGCTGAAGGGTTGCCAATGGAAGGGTTGGGTTTGGCGGTTATGAATAGGCTTCGGAAGGCTGCTGGATACAAAATTTTTAAAGTTTAAGCTTAGAAAAGTTTATATTCAAGCGTTTTTCGTGTAAAATTCTGCTTGTTTCAGCTTAACAATCTATTGCATAAAAGGGTTACGTGGAGGTGATGGAGAATGGCAGTTGCGCCTTCAGGAACTGTTCCCGTCTTGGTGTTAAAGGAAGGAACTGGGAGAACAACTGGAAGGGAAGCTCAAAGAAACAACATTATGGCTGCGAAAATAATAGCAGAAACTATTAAGACGACTTTGGGACCAAAGGGCATGGATAAAATGCTTGTCAGCAGCTTCGGAGACGTTTCAATAACAAACGACGGCGCAACGATAATGAAGGAACTTGACGTGCAGCATCCAGCAGCCAAAATGCTCGTTGAAGTTGCAAAAGCCCAAGACAACGAGGTAGGTGATGGAACAACAACGGCTGTGGTTTTGGCTGGAGAACTCTTAAGCAAAGCTGAAAACCTCTTAGACCAGAACATTCACCCCACAGTCATCATTGACGGATACAAAAAAGCCAGCGAAAAAGCCCAAGAAATTTTAGAGGAAATAGCTATCCCCATAAGCATCAAGGATGACGAGCGCCTAATAGATGTGGCTATCACCTCCATGGGAAGCAAAGGCATTACAATAGCCAAAGAACACTTTGCCAAGTTGGCGGTTGAAGCGGTTAAGCAGGTTGCTGAAGAAAAGGATGGAAAGCTTAAGGCGGACATTGACTTAATAAAAGTCCTGAAAAAACATGGAAAAAGCCTCGAAGAAACAGAACTTGTCAAAGGCATGGTCATAGACAAAGAGGTTGCCCACCCACAAATGCCAAAACTTGTCACAAAAGCAAAAATTGCACTGCTGAACGCTAAACTTGAGATTGAGAAAACAGAGTTTGATGCTAAAATAAACATTGAAAGCCCAGAGCAGATGAAACTCTTTTTGGATGAAGAAGAGCGCATGCTGAAGGATATGGTTGACAAAATCGCTGAAACTGAGGCTAATGTGGTTTTCTGCGAAAAGGGTATAGATGATGTAGCATTGCACTTCTTAGCAAAAAGGGGCATCTTGGCAGTCAAAAATGTCAGCAGCAGCGACATGGAGAAACTTGCCAAGGCTACTGGAGGCAAAATAATGGCAAGCGTTAAAGAATTAACAGCTGATGTGCTTGGAGAAGCAAAAATTGTTGAAGAAGTCAAGATCGGCGATGACAAGCTTGTTTATGTGCGGGAATGCAAGAACCCAAAGGCTGTCACAATAGTTGTTAGAGGTGGAACAGAACACGTTGTGGACGAAGCAGAACGCTCACTACATGATGCTTTATGCGTGGTGAGAAACGCCATCGAAGACGGCAAAATTGTCGCTGGCGGCGGTGCTCCAGAGGCGCATGTGGCAAGGTATCTGAGGGAATATGCGGTTAAGGTTGGGGGAAGAGAACAACTCGCCATAGAAGCCTTCGCCGACGCCATTGAGGCTATTCCCTTGACTTTGGCTGAAAACGCTGGTTTAGACCCCATTGACATCATGGTTGCTTTGAGAGCCAAACACGAAAGCGCCGCATCGCCATCCTATGGCGTGGATGTCTTTTCAGGCAAGGTTAGAGACATGCTTGAACTGAACGTTGTTGAACCCTTGCGGGTTAAGCAGCAAGTGATCAAGTCCGCTACTGAAGCGGCGAACATGATTTTGAAGATTGACGATTTGATTGCAGCTAAGGGCATGGAAAAAGAAGCGAAGGAAAAGAAACCCTCTAAAGGACCATCAGAATTCGAAGAGTAAACAAGAATCACCCATTTTCTTTTTCTTCATATTTTTGGCGTAAAAATCAACCAATACGAGTAGCCCCTCACTAGATTTTCACAAGATTACGTGATTGCCTTAAGTTTTCTTTCTAAGTCCAAAAATTGTATATAGCAAAATAATTAATGCAACAAGAGCCAGAATGTGGGCTATGGGGTAGCCTACATCAGAACGGCGACTAAACGCCAACCAGATGTCCCCTTGAAGATAAGCATCATAAACTCTAATAATCATGGCTGCAGAGTACATGACAATAACCGCAATTAGCAAATAAAACTTTAAACTACGCCTTCGTTTTTGAACAATGTCTTTCAAAGAGGATGCAGCCTCCAAAATTATTGGACTTGTAAGCCTAACATTCTGCCTGTTTGTTTTGCTTCTCTCTCATAATTTCCATAAACCATGGCGAATTCTCTTCCCACAAAACTGCGAACAACATCCTCATTTTCTAATTTTACCCAAACAGTCATTCTGCAGTTGTCGCCTCCCAAATCTTTACAGTCCACCACTTTTCCCTTAACAACAACAAGTTTATCGTCGATCCCACAGTTAACCAAAGTCACCTCGCCCTTGGGTAGTTGACAGTATCCAGTGACAGTGCCTTCCATGTTTCTCCATCTTCTTAGAACATACCTATGCGGTGTGATTGTGGTTGGCGCAAAACAATGCCTAAGAGTAATAATTTTCCCTTCGCGGGTGAAGGCTTCGCATACAAAAATGGGCTTTTGGGAAACAGTATGCAAAATCAGTAGAGGCAGCAGGTTTTCGCCTCTCCAGCATCCTACTGGATAGCCATCATCAGCCAACTTAGCCAAAGCAAAACACATTTTTGTGCCAAGCTCCTTAGTAAATTGCCCACACCACAAAACGTAAGCAGCATTTGCCTTCATATCTTCTATAACCCTTTTCATTGCCAAGTAGACCATTGCAGATTTCACAACATCCTCGAAAGTGGGCTCCAAAACTTTTTCGGCTTCACTCATCCATTTTTTAGCGAGGCTTTCAGCCTTTTCTCTATCAGCGTTTCTGTATGCCTCAAGGAATTTCGCTTTGTCAATATTCTGCGTGTTTAATTTACCAGAAACTATGGGGTTTTTAAGCCACGCTGCTCCATCCAATTTCCAATAGCCAAAATCGAAAACGCAAACCTTAATTTTTGGAAACAACTTCGCAGTTTGAAGCACTTTAATTTTCTCTTTAAGCTCTTCTGGGTTGTAGACTATTTGCACATTTTCATGCGCTGCCAAATATCCATAAGTGTCTAAAGCATAGCCAAAATTGTCTTCTCCACCAAAAATGATGATGGGGAGTTTGCTCTCTCCAAGGTAAATGAGAGAAGAAAATCTTTCGTTACAATAGGGAAAAAGGACAAAGCCGTCTATGCCATAAACATTGATTTGGAGAACATCCTCATCCTTTCTAACAAGAAACTTTAACTCTTTACTCAAACCCAGCTTATCCAACATCTCATCGCTTTTCGCTTCTTCTTCGGCTCTAATAAGTGATCTACTGCCAAGCAGGAATAAAGAGGCAAATTTCAAAGATGTTCGCAACCAACGCTTTTAAAGCATTTTACGTTGTAATTTCTTGTAACGCCTTCTTAATATTTTCTAAACCCTTTATTTTTACTCCATTCAAAATTAACGTAGGCGTTTCATTTATTCCAAATATTTTCGCTTTCAACTGCATCATAAAGGAACAATCTGACAAGTCTACAACCCTATAAGGCGCTCCAGTTTCCTTTAAAAGATCCACAGCCTTTTGATCTTCAGGTTTATAATTATATGTCACTTGTGTCGCTCTATAACCTGCAGTGCAAGGGTGACCCTGTATACCTTCAGTATATTGAACTATCGGAATCTTTTCCGACTTTACATATAATATTATTTTCCATACGTATCAAATAAATTTGTGTTTGAAAAATATTTAAGTTCTAACTATGGCTTTAACTATTAGAAAAAATTGAAAAATTTTCAATTTGCTCTTTTGTATGTTTATTTTAACATTGGCATCTTAATGCCTTTTTCTTTGGCTATTTTCTTTGCCTTCTCATAGCCTGCATCCGCATGTCTCACTATGGCTGTTCCAGGGTCTGTTGTTAGGACTGTTGTTACGCGTTTTTCCGACTCTTTTGTACCGTCCACCACCAAACACATGCCAGCATGAATGCTATAGCCTATGCCTACTCCTCCGCCGTGGTGGACGCTGACCCATGTGGCTCCTCCAACAGCGTTAATTAAAGCGTTAAGGATTGGCCAGTCTGCAACTGCGTCGCTTCCGTCAATCATGCCTTCTGTTTCGCGGTTTGGTGAGGCAACGCTTCCACCGTCCAAGTGGTCTCTTCCAATCCATACTGGACCGTTTAGGCTTCCATCAACAACCATGTCATTCATTATTTTTCCGAAGCGGGCTCTCTCGCCGAAGCCAAGCCAACAAACCCTAGCAGGCAAGCCTTGAAACTCAACTTGTTCTTTTGCCTTCTGTATCCAACGGCACAACTCCCTATTGTAGGCGAATTCTTTCAGAACGACATTGTCAAGTGTGTAAATGTCTTCTCGGCTGCCAACAAGCGAAGTCCAACGGAAAGGCCCCCTACCCTCACAGAACATTGGTCTAATATAGCGTTGGACAAACCCTGGATAGGCAAAGGCTTCTTTGAACCCAGCGTTGTAGGCTTGTTGTCTTAGGTTGTTGCCATATTCGAAGGCTACTGCGCCTTTCTCCATCATTTTAACCATGGTCTCAACTTGAAGCCGCATGCTTTCGCTTGCCCTTCGCAGATATTCTTTTGGATCGTTTAAGCGCAATTCATCCGCCTCTTCCTTAGATAAGCCAGCTGGATAATAGCCGTTCAATGGGTCGTGGGCTGATGTTTGGTCAGTTAAGACGTCTGGGATTATTCCCCGCTTTAAGAGTTCTGGGTGCACTTCGGCTGCGTTACCCAATAGGCCTATGCTTCTTGGGATGCCTTCCCTTTTTGCTTCTAATGCCAGTTTTACTGCTTCGTCTAAGTCGTCTGTCCACATTTCCAAATACTTGTGCCTAAGCCTTCTTTCAATAGCTCGCTTGTCAATTTCCACAACCAAGGCGACGCCATCGTTCATTGTGACGGCTAATGGTTGGGCTCCGCCCATTTCGCCTAAACCAGCAGTTAAAACAAGTTTTCCACGGAGGGAGCCGCCAAAGTGTTCTTTGGCTACTGCGGCTAAAGTTTCATATGTGCCCTGCAGTATTCCTTGGGTTCCAATGTAAGCCCATGAGCCAGCAGTCATCTGACCAAACATGATTAAGCCCTTCTGTTCCAACTCGTAAAAGTAGTCCCATGTGGCCCATTTTGGCACAAGCATGGCGTTAACTATTAAGGCTCTTGGTGCCCAATCATGGGTTTTGAAAACGGCTACAGGTTTGCCGCTTTGAACAAGCATGGTTTCGTCAGATTCAAGCTCAATTAAAGTTTCAACAATACGCTCAAAACATTCCCAGCTTCTGGCAGCCCTACCAGTTCCTCCATAAACAATAAGCTTTTCAGGGTCTTTAGCCACTTCTGGGTCAACAACATTATAAAGCATGCGTAGGATGCCTTCAATCTGCCAGTTTTTACAATGCAGTTCTGGACCAGTCAAACATTTGACGGGTCTTTCAACCTTCAAAGGGACACACCTCTAATAGTATGGAAGAGCAAAGAAAATTAATAACTGTTTGGAATGCTTATATCGTTTAGAGATGAAGTATGAAGTGGCGTCTTTTAGGCATAGTTTTAGGTTTAGCTGGTTTGTTATGTTTTGCTTTTGTTTATCAGTATTTCATTTTTCATATCCGTAAAGCACGATATTATTGTGCAGTCGCCCCTTACAATTTTAATGGTGGAACAAGTCTTAACCAAACTGAATTTGAACAGCATTTAGATATTGTTAAGGATTTGGGGTTTGACGGAATTGTCGTTCATACTATGGAAAACTTTTATATTGAGGGATTAACGGATTGGTTGTTTGAAGTTGCAGAAAATCACGGTTTAGACGTTATGCCTGCACTTTACTATGTTAACTTGACAAACGCTGTTTTCCCGCTTTCTCCGTCATCTTATAACAGGACAGGATTCATGATTAACGATGCGGAATTATACCTTTTCGCTGACTACTTAAAAAATGTTAGTCAAATCGCTGTTCTGCATCCAAACTGTAAAGGTTACATTTTGTTTTACGTTTTCCAACATGAAAATCGAGATTTCTGGTTAGAACAAATAAAAACTGTAGATTATCAAAGGCGAATGCAAGTTTTAATCAGTGCATTAAACGATGGAAAACCATTGTATTTAACTGCTGAACCTTGGGGTGCAGAAAGAAGCATAGAAGATGTTTACGTTTATTTACCTAAAAACTTCATTGGCGTGGATGGTTTCGCATTACAAGCTTACAATTTTATTGTCAACAATATCCAATTTGATTTTGTCCAGAAGCAAGTTAATTTTTGGAGTCAATACTTCAAAGAAATCCACATTGCAGAATTCGGTTACAGAACAATTATTGTTCAGAATTATCATGGATGGGCATCAACTGAACAGTCTAAAGCGAACATGATTAAAGATTTTGTTAAAAGAACATGGGAATGGGACAGTTTTGTAACATATAATTTCTTAACAGATTTTCATGAAGAGGGCACCAAAATTGATTGGGGATTAATTTTTGACAACCAAACTTACCGCCCAGCAGCTTACGCTTTCAAAGAGATGCTCAGAAAATGAAGCGAAAACTTTGTCTAATTTATTCTTCTTCTTTCATTATTGGAAATTCGCTTCTGCTTGCTTCCTTGTCAATGACAACTCTGCCATTCTTAATTACCTTATCAACAAGGTTAACGCCGAAATGGTAGCCCAAAAACTTGTGGTTTGGCACATCTAAAATTACGATATCCGCCTTTTTACCAACTTCTAAGCTTCCAATTTCATTGGCTCTTTCAATGGCGTGGGCAGCGTTTATTGTGGCTGCGGTTAAGGCTTCGGCGGATGTTAGCTTCATGAAGTGGCAGGCGAAGGCTATGACTAACTGCATGTTTTCAATTAAACAGTTGGGGTTAAAGTCTGTGCCTAAGGCTATTGGAACGCCTAAATCAATCATTAAACGTGCATCCGCGTATTTTCCAATCATCAAACTGAAAGCTGCTGCTGGAAGCAGAACGCCAATTACGCCTTTATTTGCCATGGCTTTTATGCCTTCAACAGAAGAAAAAAGTAAGTGGTCGGCAGAAACTGCGCCGATATCTGCTGCAAGTTCAGCTCCGCCCAAAGTGCTCATTTCGTCAGCATGAACTTTAGGCTTTAAACCATAATTTTTTCCAGCAACCAAAATGCGCTTGCTCTGCTCCAAGCTGAAAACATTCCGTTCGCAGAAAACGTCACAGAACTCCGCAAGCCTTTTCTCAGCCACTTTGGGGAGAGTTTCCTCAACTATCAAGTTTACGTAATCATGCGAATTAGCCTTATATTCAGGCGGAATAGCGTGGGCGCCGAGAAATGTGGGAATAACATCCACACAATGCAATTGATTAATGCGTTTTGTGGCTTCTAAAATCTTTAACTCATCCTTGGTAGTCAAGCCATATCCACTTTTGGCTTCAACAGTTGTGGTGCCATACTCCAATATAATATCTAATCTTTTAAGACCATAATCCACAAGCTTTTCAACATTTGCCTTTCGTGTTTCCCTAACATTTTTTAGTATGCCACCGCCAGAGCTTAGAATTTCCATGTAAGAGGCTCCTTCCACTCGCATTTGAAATTCATCTTCGCGAAAACCAGCAAAAACGAGATGCGTATGCGGATCCACAAAGCCTGGCATGACAGTTTTTCCATGGGCGCTTATTACGTTTTCACCTTTGAAAGCCTTTGTTACCTCGACTGTTTTTCCAACAGCAACTATTCTTCCATCCTTCACGGCTAAAGCGCCATGATGGATTATTCCAAGCTCTCGCATCTGCTTGCCTACTCGTGGTTTCTGGTTTGCCCCAGCCAATGTGATAAGCTCATCAGCGTTCACAATAAGTAGGTCTGCCTTTTCTCTTGCTTTGGCTTTGGTTTTACTCAAATTTACCGCCTTTTTCAATGGCGTTTTGGATGGCTATTTCTAACACTCGATTTTCGTTTAAGTTATCAATTTTCAAATAATATGTGGCTACGTCAATAAGTGCTTTTAATGGAGCCATTCCACAAAATTCTGAACCCAAAATTGGAACGTTATAGCGGTCAGCCTCAATTTTAAGCAGCTCAAAGACACGATAAAGGGGGGTTTTTTCAAAATCGCTTATACTCATACCTATCTGCGTAATGTTCTTCTCTGGAATGTAAGCAGCCATGGCTTTAACATTTGAAAAACCACCCTTCTTGGCATGCAAAGCCTTAGCAATCTTTTTTGCAATATTCAAATCTGCAGTGCCAATGTTAACATTAAAACCAGCCATAACCTTCCGTGCACCAGTTATTGTTGCACCAGCGGTGGGATGCGGCTTAGCTGGACCAAAATCGGGTTTGCGTTCGGGCTTAACAATATTTTCAGCCAAGCGTTCATATTCGCCTTCCCTTATCCAATCCAAATCCTTCCGCTCATTTTTAGAAGCCGCTTCGCCATAAAGATAAACGGGAACACCATATTTCTTTGTCAAGGTTTTTCCAAAACGCCTCGCAAGCGCAATACAATCTTCTATTGTAACATTTTTTATGGGTATGAATGGAACCACGTCAACGGCTCCTATTCGGGGATGCTGCCCCTTATGTTTTCGCATATCAATCAGCTCTATGGCTTTAGCAGCGGATTTCAAAGCGGAATCAAAAACCGATTTTTTATCACCAACAAAGGAAACAACCAAACGGTTGTAGTAATCGTCAAAGGTATGGTCTAAAAGAAAAGCGTTCTTAGTCGCTTTGATTTCTTTAAGGATTAAATCGACAATTTTAGGGTCTGAAGTGCTGAAGTTTGGCACACACTCGATTATTTCTTTCGTAGGCTTTCCCCCTTTAAAGCATGTTAACTCTTAAGCAAGCCTTTACTATCAAAATAGAAGACTTATATGTGTTTAACCAGAAACTTCCAAATTCAAAACAACCATTACGCTCTAATTCATAAAGGAGAGAAAAAGTTGGGGTCAGAACTGGAGTTTGAAGTTCCAACATGGAACCAAATATACAAAATGCTTTTGAACTTAGCGAATAAGATTCGAAAAAACGGTTTCAAACCCGACATAATC
>JARYMR010000089.1 GCA_029907045.1 Candidatus Bathyarchaeota archaeon | reverse complement strand
GGCCCCCTCGTAGGTGCCGGGGTTTATCTTCTCCTCGTCCCTCACGCCGAAATCCTCCTTGGCGACACCTCCCAGCTTGCAGCATACCGCGACGACTTCGAATCCGCGGCTTTCCAGGATCTCGGCCAGGGTCGCCGCCTCCTTGCGCATGCCGACGCAAAAGGCGATCCCCAGCCGCCGCAGGCCGAGCCTTGCGGCAAAATCGACTATCTCTTCCACCCTTGTCTTGCGACAGTTAGACCCACAACTTAATAGTTTTTTCAATGTAAATACGCCTATGGATTTGAAAAGGGCTGAAAAGCTGCTTAAAGAGAAGGGTTAATTTTATGCTATGCTTTCAGCGGATTTTTCTGTTTCAGAAAGCAGTTTTTCTATGTCGGCTTTTGTGTGGGCTGTGCATAATGTGCCGTTGTGAGTTGGTAGAAAGAATACGCCATTAGCAATTAATCTTAAGTGATAATCAAAAAGCTTCTTTCTGTCAGCCCTAAAGACAGCATTAACATCTCTTAGCGCTTCTTTTGTGAAATGAACATTAAAGATAGAGCCGGTTCCAGCAACTTGCACATCTATGCCTTTTGCCTCAAAAATTTCTCTTAATTGTTCTCTTATTTTGTCTCCAAGCTTGTTTAGGCGATTTATTAACTTGCCATCTTCCAAAATTTTCAGTGTAGCCAAACCAGCCGTCATTGTTATTGGATTTGCAGCGAAAGTTCCGCCATGAAAAGAGTATTGGGGTCTCTGATAGCGGAGGGTATCAACTCTCTCCATTATTTCTGTTGGTCCGCAGAAGGCGCCTATTGGGAAGCCTCCTCCCAAAATTTTTCCAAGAACCGTTATGTCAGGTTTTACGCCAAAATATTGTTCAACTCCGCCAGGAGCCAAACGGAATCCCGTAATTACCTCATCCACTATGAGCAGTGTTCCTTTTTTGTCGCATAATTCCCTAAGTCCTTTAAGGAATTCTTTTTCTGCAAATATGCCTCCGCCAACGCCTAGGACGGGTTCAATTAGGATGGCGGCAACTTCTTCATTTTTGAGTTTCATTCTAACTCCTTCAAGGTTGTTATAGGGCAAAATTATTGTGTCTTGAAGCGCTCCTTTCGTTAAACCTGCAGATTCTGGAACATCCAATGGTGGTTTAACTGCTATATGCAGCGCATCGTAGCCCCCATGCCACCCACCTTCAAATTTTGCAATTTTATTTCTGCCAGTATATGCCCTTGCCAAGCGTATGGCATACATGTTTGCCTCTGTTCCTGAATTCGTGAAGCGAACCATTTTGGCGCTTGGAATCATTTTCGTAACTTGTTCTGCTAAGGCGATTTCAAGTTCATGAGCCACCCCATAATGGGTGCCATTTTCAATTTGCCTTTTAACTGCTTTTACTACTGTTGGTGGACTGTGACCCAGGATGAGCGCTGTGTGTCCAAGCCAAAAGTCGATGTAGATGTTTCCGTCAACATCGTAAAGTTTGCTTCCTTTAGCCTTTGCAACATAAAATGGGTATGGCTCAAAATATCTTATGGCGTAGGAAACTCCTGCAGGAAGAACCCTTTTAGCTCGTTCGTAAAGGGTTTTTGATTTTTGAGTTTTTGAAATATAATCCTCAAACATTCATGTTTCCTTCCATTTTTAAGCATTGATGAAATTGTTATTTTAGGTCAATAAGCCTATTTAAAGTTCATTTTAATTTTTTGGAATTGGCATTTTTCCTAAGGCAACCTTCACGATGGTTTGAGCTAATATTTGCATTGGGTCAACCACTGGTTTTGTTAAGTCTCCATTTTTTAGGACAAGCGATGTTTCTGTGCATCCACAAATTATAATATCCGCGCCCAATTTAATTAGATGGTTAGCGACATCAACCACAAATTTCTTGCCTTCAAGAATTTTTCCAGCTTTTATGTAATCGTATATGGCTTTCATAATCATATTTTGAAAGGCTTTAGATGGATAAACCATCTCAACGCCGAATTTGTTCAGCGCTTTGTCAAACAACATGCTCTTAACGGTTCCTGTTGTGCCCAAAAGACCAGCCTTTTCCGCTTTAGGAAAATTTTTGCTTATGGTATGCGCTGTCAATTCAACCATATTTAATATGGGAATTTTTACGCTCCCTTTTAAGTCTTCATAATAGTGATGGGCGGTTATGCAGGGCATTACTATAAAATCCACCCCAGTCTTCTCTAAATTCTTAGCTGTCTTAATCATCTCTGGCAATGGGCTGGGTCCTTCGCCCAATATTGCTGCAGTTCTATCTGGTATCTTTGGATTACTATCCATGATTACCCTAAGATGTTCTTGGTCTTTTTTGGCCGGAGTTTCTCTAATTATTCTGATAAATAAGTCAGCGGTGGCATCTGGGCCCATTCCACCTAATATTCCAATAACCTTTTCTCTCCTCAAATTTGTCCCTTCAAATTTTACGAAGATATTCTGCATTTTAGTTTTTGCGGAAGTTTCTTATTATGGTTTACATGAAATTCAGATGAGAGATGAAGATGATTGAGAAAAGTAAAGTGCTTATGGAAAGATTTTTAAACAATATCGGAATGGCTAAATTTTTTGTTTCCTTTCTGCTTATTTTAGGAGAATTTTAATTGAATGTTGAAATAAATTTGATTATTTCCATATTAAACTTGACCAAACATGGTTCTGTTTCAAAAGAAATAGTTAAAAAAGAAGCAAGAATCTCATCGCAAATAGGTGAAAAATTGCTTAGAAAACTGCAAAATCAAACGTTTATTTATCTGAAAAAAAGCTTTGTGGAGGCTGATGCCATTCAGCGTCTTAAATTGGCTGTTTATGTCATTGAGTTAGGCGCCGACTTTGAAAGAGTGTGCAGTTTTCTCGATTGGAGAGAGTTTGAAGGGATGGCTTCTGTAATTCTTGAAAGGAACGGCTATATTGTAAAGCAGAATTTATGGTTTAGGCATTTGGGAAAGAGGTGGGAGATAGATGTTGTTGGCTATAAAAAGCCCATAATTCTATGCGTTGACTGCAAACATTGGCGTTATGGAATGCATCCATCAGCTTTAAAGAAAATTGCCGAAGAGCAAAAGAAAAGAACCGCAGCGTTGGCCAAATCTTTATCAACGTTTGTTGGAAAATTTGACTTTGCATCTTGGGATAATGCCAAAATTGTTCCTGCAGTTTTGTCGCTTTTTCCTGGAAGGTTCAAGTTTTACGATGATATGCCCATAGTTCCAGTTCTTCAGTTTCAAGATTTCATAAATCAACTCCCAGCCTATGCATAAAATTGTTAAACTTTTATTTTCGAGTTTTCCAAAATTCTATTTTAAGTGAGTGGATGAGTGTAAGCATCATCATCCCAACTTTGAACGAGGAAAGGTTACTACCTATAGTATTGCGGCACTTGCGAAAGTATGAAGTTATAGTGGTGGACGGAGGAAGTAAGGATAAGACTGTGGAAATAGCAAAAAATTTTGGAGCTTTAGTCATTGTTTCTAATAAAAACATTCCGATTTCAAGGAATATTGGTTCAAAATTGGCTCATAATGAAATTCTCATACAATTAGATGCAGACACAATTTTGACTGAGGATTTGGTTTCAGAAATTGAAAAATTAATGCAAGACAAGCGGGTTTCTGGTGGAACCTTTCGGTTATATCCCTATGATGGCGGTTGGTATCATAAGCTGTTTCTGACAGCAACAGCCTTAGTCTCAAAATTGTTTGAAAAAGTGCCCATATCATGCAAGCCCAGAGTTTCGGGTTCAATAATTTTTATGCGAAAAAACGCCTTCAACCGCATAGGCGGTTATTGGGAAAATCCCGTGGCAGAAGACCAACATATAGCAAAGAGATTAGCGTCTGTTGGAAAGTTTGTAGTTGTTACTAAGAAGGTAGTTCCTACTTCGGCGAGGCGCTGGATTAAGTGGGGTTTCTTTAGGGCTATTGCCATAATGATGGTTAATTCTTGGATGGCTGTTATGTTTGATAAAACTTTGCTAAAAAACTGGTAAAGAAGTGCACTTAGCCTGTTAATTCAACCTTCGTTCCCAAAGCTTGACCTGGAAGCCCCTTTCTAAACCTTACTCTTACAAGTCCTTTCTTGCCGTGTAAAGCTACTATTTTCCCATCTTTCCAAGCCACCTTACGCCCTATGAGTCTGTTTGCTTCAGAAAAGGATTTTACATGGGTGAATTGAACTATACATTCCTTTGATTTTTGAGTTTTTGGACCGACACGATAATTCAAGATTGTTCCTTGAAATTTCTGAGCCATAAACTGTTCACCTCCACCAAGCTTTCAAAATATGTCGAAATTTTTCCTTTTTAGGATTACGCCATAACTTCAATTAAAGGCTTCTTTGAAAACTTTATGGCTGGATATAGGCTGAAAATGAATGTGGCAGCTAAAGCCATCAAAAGCCAAGCTTCAACCTTCAAGTCGCCTATTTCATAAGTTCTGCATAAATTTGAGGCTAAAACCACCATTTTTTCAGTGGGCATCGGCTTAACTTTCCTTTAGGTTAAAGTTTCCTCTGTCTCTTTTTAGGATTCTCGCTTTTTCAGGAATTCGCCCCTTCTCCCAATCTCTCCAGCTAATCTCTTTAAAAATCCATTTTTTGCCGAGATGCGCCGCAAGCACAGCATGTTTATGCGCTTTTTCCATGGGGATTAGTTCTTCAAGGAATCTGAAAAGTTTTTCGATTTGCTGTTTTGGAAAATAAGCGTAATAACTGGCGTTTTTCACCTCAAAAGCATAAATTTCAGAATTCTTTCTTGCAATAACGTCTGGTAAAGGGTTGAGGCTTGGGTTACTTACTGGAATCCGCACCGCATTATAGCCATTCTTTGTTAAAAGTTTTACGAGGACATTTTCGCTGTAAAAGCCTCTTTTACGCCACTTGCGAAGCGCAACCTTATCAACTTCCCTAATCATAGCCTATTCCCTATAATCTTAAATGAACGATAGACTTCTTTTGACATCACAAGGCTAAAAGAGTTATCCAAAAACAGTTTAGGATTTCTTGCGTTTGTAAGCGTTTTGAATCCAAACTTTTATTGCTGGCTTCTCAATCAAACATTCTCTCAAATAATCATCTAATGTGGCTGCTGGCACAACCTCAATCTTATAGTCTCTAACATCTATGGAATGCTCAAAATTCTTTTGGGGAATAACCACCTTCTTGAATCCCCAAGCTTCAGCAGCCTTAATCTTTTCGTAAACTCCGCCAACAGCTGTAATTTGGATGGAATCGCCAACGCCCAAGTTTATTTCGCCTGTAACAGCAACATCCTGCCTTATGGGTTTACCCTCAATAAGCGAACACAAAAGTATAGCCATAGTCACTCCAGCAGATGGGCCATCAACGCCATAAGATTGGGCGAAGTCAATATGCGTTAGATAATCTTGGGCAATGTCAACGCCATATTTTTGTAGGATGACACTTCTAACTTTGGCTATGCTATCTGAAATGAAGCTTTGTCCCTTGGCAACGCCTGTCACTTTATAATAGCCCTTGATTGGATAATTTCTTGGAAGCTCGCTTCTTTTTGCCATATTAGCCTTCACGCATAGGACGCTTCCAGTCATTTCTCCGCTGTATGGGTCTTTAACGACAACCAAACCATAAATTTGACCGAGCTTTGCCCCTTTAGGCTTTATTTCTAAAAGTTTGCCTCTCTCGCTAATTTCATGTTCCAATATTTGCCTTTGAATTGTTTTGCAATGTTTTTCTATGGCTTCTCGAACATGCCTTCTCTCAACAACCTTGTAGTCTTCGTTCATGGCTAAGGTTGCAGCCGTCTTAATAATCGAAATAAGCGGTCTAAACTTGGTTGTTAAAGCATCTTTTTTGTTGCTTCTTCGCCTTCCTTCCTCAACAATTTCTTCGCAAGCTTCTCTGCTGAAGGGAATGAGGTTAAAACGCTTAACTTCTTGCGCTATGAACTG
>JARYMR010000088.1 GCA_029907045.1 Candidatus Bathyarchaeota archaeon | reverse complement strand
TTGGTAAGGAGAAGATATGACGCATCATAAACTGTGAGGTTCAACTTGCATGCTATGTTTAGTTCATGGCTCGCTTGAACCCAATTTGTTTCGTGAAGCTCTATTTTCATATCGCCTAATGCTTCCAATGCCATTTTAGCATCTTTCTCGGAAATTCTCTCAAGCTTTATTGCTCTCCAAAGGGCATTGGCAACTTCCTCAACAATAAAGTTGGGTGCACAGAGCTCCACAATTCCAGCTACAAAATCTTCCTTTAATCTAACGGCGTCTTCTTGGTAGGGTTCTCCAGGTAAAACCCATTTTGCTATGATACTAGCGTCAACAACATATCGGGGCGTTTTATCTCTTCCTCTTTTCTCTAATCCACGCAACTAATTCGTCCGTTGCAACCGTTTTGCTTCGCGCTCTTATTTCATCAAGCGAAGCAGAGGCTGCCCTCACTCTTTGCTCTTCCAACTTCTTCTGAATGGCACTTCGGATATACTCACTCCAGTTTACCTTAACCTTTCTCATTTTTCTCTTTAAATCTTCAGGAACTTTAACCGTAATAACGCTTGTCTTGCTCATATTTACCTTGTGTATATACGAAAGTAATACTTATAAGTATTACTAATGTATGGGAAAAAGAACACGGTAACCCCACAAGGCAAAGCTCATTCTTCAACTCTTTTAATTTCAACGATTACTTTGTAGTTGTCTGGACAGCCTGCAGTAGATTTGTTCTTGTCCTTTTCCCATGGGAAAGAACCCCCAAACTGCAAAGTAACCAGATATGGAAACAGAACATCGTAAAGGAAACCGCAAACTTGTGGTGTTCTATGAATTTTATCTCTTTCTTCTGAAAATAGTGTGAAATCAAATTCTTCGCCAACATGATGTCCGGCAACACATTCGCCTTGAACCTTCACAACCTTTCCAATTAATTTGCAGCTTTTCAAACTAATCACCTCTCGTTTTTCTTTAGGTTGTGCTCCTTAACAGTTTTGCTATGAAGAAGCCGTTGCAGATAAAACATTTGGGCTGCTCTAATTCAAAACCTTTGATTCCATAGCCTCAAATTATAAAATGAATCTAACGGGATGTTAATGCTCTTGCATACATTTCCCAAAGGCTTGCTTTTGTTTCTTCTACCTCTGCTTTTATGCCAAGTTTTTCTAGCATAGTTATTATTCTGTTTGAATCTTCTGCCCTTTCGACTGTTATGCTGTTACCATACACCTTTATCGGGTATCCTTTTTTCATTAAAATGTTTGCTGCAGTTTCTGGTTGGTTTGTTTTAATAGTTATTTGGCGTAGTTCCATCGTATCCATAATATCTTCTATTTTTCCTGCGACCATTACTTGTCCTAAGTTTAGAACCGCTAGATATGTGGCGTGATTCTCAAATTCGGTTATTATGTGAGATGCAATTATGCAGGTTTTGTTTTGTTCTGTTCTGTCCGCTACAATTTGTTGAAGAGTTATTCTGGCTTCTTTGTCGAGGGCCACCGTAGGATCGTCAAGGATGACAAGGTCTGGATTGTTAATGAAGGCATCTGCTAGTGCAAGTTTCCTTTTCATGCCAGACGAATAGGTAAAAATAGGGTACTCCCAGAAGCTGTTGAGTTTAAATAATTCAGCAACTGCCAGGGCTTCTTTTTCTGGGTTTTCTATTTTTTTAAGTGTCGCTTTGTATTGGAGGTAGGCTTTGCCTGAAGCCCAATCTGGTGGTGCGTGATCTTCAAACATTGCTCCCACTCTAGCAAATATTTTTTGCCTTTGCTTCCATGGATCCATTCCAAAAACTTTGATTTTTCCTTGAGTCGGTTTTATGAGTCCTGTAATTATCTTAAGTAATGTTGACTTGCCTGAGCCATTAGGTCCCATCAATAGAAAAAGGCAGCCCTTTGGAACTCTTAATGAGACATTACTCAGGGCTATGGTTCTTCCGAAGATTTTCCAAACACCTTCTACTGAAACTACATTTTCCATTAATCACCGTCCCCTTCTAGGTTATGTCCCTTTTGACGAAAAAAATGTAGGCAGTAATGATGGCTGTTGTGGATGCTATGATTGTGGGGAGAGCTAAGCTTAATTTACTTAAGAAATACTCCATAGGCACTAACCCTATTGAACCAAGAAGTCGAATATCCGGGTAGCATTGTGGCGGGACGTACGTGGAGATTCCATGAAGACCTATCATGTTCAGTGTGTAAATTATTGCTATTGGAACGACAAAAGCGCATAATGGTTTTCTGAATGCAATGGAAGAGAGAGTTGCGATGCCTACCATGCTATAGAGCATTAATGTGTACATTATGAACCTCCGAGGTATGTTGATGTAAACATCGAGTGGATTTAAGGCGAATAAATATGGGTCTGCTAAAGCATAAACAATTAGCATGCTCGCACCAAGTGATGTTAATAGGCCAAACATTATGGATAGAAGCTTGGCTAAGAATAATGTCCTTTTCTCTACGCAACTTAGAAGATACGCCTTGAGTATTCCCTTGTCAAATTCATAACTGAACATGAAGACCGCATAGGCTGTGACGACTGGAAACAAGAACCACCAGAGGCTGCTTGCATCCCACCATACATCGATCATTCTGCCAGGAGTTAAGGTTTCATTTTTGGAAAAATTAAGTGCTCTTTCCTCCACAATATAGCTTGAACTCGTAAATTTTCCCGAAGAGAAGAGTAGCAGGAAGTAAATTAGAAGCAATAAGTAGAAACGTTTGCCGCTGAGAAATTCCCATCTAAAAACCTTAGAAAACACTTTTTACACCTCTGACTAGGAAACCCAAGAATAGTGACAGTAGCCCTGAAATTATTAACCATAAACTTACATTAAGAAAGCTCTCAGCACTGCCCTTAGTATTGACCGTTTCCATAATATTCCCTTTTAGCCCTTCTTGGGCATCTTTACTAGCTTGGATTAAAAAAGCCCACTCGTAAACCCCCCTAGAAGGAAGTTTAAATGAAAAAACATCGTGTCCCGTGCCGCTTTTCGCGTAAGTCCAATTTCCGCCCACTTTCGTTATATTGAAACTATAGAACATTAAGGGATGTAATGCGGTTGTAATTGTTATATCTGTAATGTCCAGGTAGTAGGAGTATCCGCGCCTATATAGACTTTCACCAGGATTTAGCTCAATTGGATTTTGACCTAAACTCGTTAAACCTCCCAATGATTGGAAGACCCAAGAAGATATGGCGACACCTGTCACTGCCGAGATTAAGCCTATAAAGAAGAAAGCTTTAGCGGCGTTTCTTTTTCCATATATAGAGTGCACCACTAATAGCCCCCGCAACGATAGATATGGCAATAAATGTAATAAATGGAAATCTAGAAGCTTCGGCACTTGAAGACTCTTCTTTCAGCTTAAAATCTATGTTGCTATCACTAATGACTAGGGGGTGCTCTAAATATATTCCATTATAGATGTCGCCGATCAGGTATCGAATGACGTCGTCAATATAGTCTGATGAGTAGGCAATCATTATGAGAGAAACTTTATCATACAATGCTGGAAAATGAGGACCGGCAGGCACGTATCCACCGTCGCCCACAGGTACCACACATATAGTGGTCCCTAGAATACGGTTTGCGCTAAGAAAACCGAAAACCGTGTTAATTCCTTCAGATGATGGGTTCTTGCCAAACATTTGACAAGAAACGCTTAAGTCAACCAAACCGACTTTTGCATCCAAATGTGTAATGACAATTGATCCATTTTTGTAGAATACCACGGGATCAGATGTTAGCACATTATGAACCATTACCACCTTTGACCCAACTTCGTGGCCGTTTACCCAGAAGGGCCAGCGACCAATGAAAGTTCCACTTTCGCTGTATACATCCAAAGTGTCCAACTTCACCAAAACTTTTGTGGATAGCAGTTGCACATCTCCTATGGAAGAAATAAACTTAAGCCTTCCCATATAGCGTTCTGCATAGTACGCGTCAAACAACATAATAGTATAATTTATCAAGGCCTTATCTTCACACACTTCAAGAACTCTCCATGTAAGGCTAATATTCTTAAACCCTATCTGTGTTTGATTTGGAAACAGAAGACCACTATAAGTGCTTAAACAGCTGCCACTCCACCCCAAAACATCTGGTAAATCCTTAACTGACATTGTAATCGTCGCATAGGCACCGCACTTCATCCAGTAAAACCACTTACCAGCCTGACCATAACAGTCTATGAGAGAGGCTGTAGGAACAGCCAGCAAGAGAAAAAGAAAAGGAAAAATAAGGAGGACCTTCCTCAACCTCACTCCTCTAAGTGAATGGGATGCAGGTGGAGACTTCCCTTGTATCCCAGAAGCCATAGATCTGTCCGTCTACCTCGTGTCCGTAGCCTATTCGTCCAGAAGATATGAGATATGTAAGTGTGCCTGGATAAGTGTAAATCTTTACTCACCCACCTGATTCGTCAATAGCGCCGTTAAAATAATACTGTGTACCAGAGTCATAATCATCATATTGAAACCTATACATGACGACTATTCCATCATCTGGTAAAGCGTTATTAATGGTGCCTTTTACTTGCGCGTAAGTATCGAGTAGTTCCCCTAGCGGATAATACCAGTATCCAGAAACATAAGCTTCTGCTGTAGTGTAAGTGCCTGAAACTGTGTCTTGATTCCACATGAACTCTTCCGCATATGCTAGTATCGTTATTTCTATCATTAACACTATTGCAAAGAAAGACAAAAACTTCCTTTTCATTTTTCTCATAATATTTTTGATAAAATATGAATTTAAGTTTTGTTGTTATTAGAAAATTGTTTGTGTAGATTAATTTTTCATTGTACATTGTACTGTAAATGATTGGTTTTCCTGTATGGTTAAAGGAGTTATTTGAATAGGCCTATTCATTAGCAGTTTTTAGGTTCAACTTTCATTTTAGGTTGCGCTTCTTAACAGTTTTGCTATGAAGAAGCCGTTGCACTCGTGGATATGTGGATAAAGCCTATGGCATTTTTCCATTCCCCTTAGGCCTGGCAAACCAATTTTCGGCGTTATTTCAGCAAGCGAAAATTCCGGATGCCACTTTAGAAATTTTTCTATGAGCATTTCATTTTCTTCTGCTGTTATGCTGCATGTAGAATAGATTAATGTGCCGTTGGGTTTTACTTTTTCAGCGCAATTGTTTAGCATTTGCCATTGAATCTCAGCCATCTTTTCAATTGAACGTTTTTTAAGCCTCCACTTGGCTGATGGCAATTTTCCAAAGGCACCCGTGCTTGTACATGGCGGGTCTAAAACAACAATATTCGCCTCTATCGAGAAAGGTAAAGGGTTACAAGCGTCAGCCATAACTGGCACGGCAATTTTAACCCCCATGCGAGCTACCTCATCTTTCCATATAGCCAGCCTACGCCGAGAATAATCTATGGAATAAATTAAACCACGATTCTGCATTAACTGAGCCAAATAGGTGGTTTTTGCTCCGGGCGCTGCGCAGACATCTAAAACTGTCATTTCAGGCTTCGGGTTTACGGCTTCGGTTGCGAAACAGCTTGCTTTGTCTTGGATATAAAATAAGCCTTCCATGAAGCTTTTTGTTCGGGTTAACGGTTGTTTTGCGTTTAAAATTTTATATGTATGCTTTAATTCTTTGACCTTCTCAAATTTAACGCCTTCTTTTTCGAGTTCGCTAAGAATTTCTTTTTCATCCGCCTTCAAAGTGTTTAATCTTATGTATGTTGGCGGAGGCTGCATGTTTGCTTCTAAAATTTTTACGGCTTCCTTTCTCCCGAAAAGTTTGAAACAGTATTTTACGAACCATGTGGAATGAAAGGTTAAAAGTCCGATTCTTTCCTCGTCGCTTAAACCTTCAAAAACTAGAGCGAGGTTTTGGGTTAAAAAAAAGCCCAAATATTGTTCAACTTTTCGCAGAGTTTTCCATCCGAGAATGGCGCGGGCTATGTTAGCTATGTTTTTAGCTTCTTCTATATCCACTTTAGACCAGTTCTTGGTTATTCGTGTTTGGTAAACGTAAAGTCTTAAGAAAGCTTGAACTCCAAAGTTAAATTCGCTTATGGACTTGGGTTTGATTGCGTTGTTTATGAAGACGTCTATAAAATTCCGTCTTCTAACAGTTTCGCATACAAGC
>JARYMR010000087.1 GCA_029907045.1 Candidatus Bathyarchaeota archaeon | reverse complement strand
TAATTATCCATACTTTCTTTGCATTGCCAATTAGTCTTTTCGAATTTATAAGATTCTCTGGAGTCGTTCCAGATTCGCCTTCGGGAATCGCTTTTAGATGAGAATATTCTTTCATCCATTGGTAAAAGTTCCTAACAGTTTTGTCAACTCCAAAGCCTTTCACAAGCAGGAAAACGCTGAAAACAAAAATGAAGGCTACCCAATAATAATATAGCAGGTTAAAGATGGATAAAACTCCCAATATTAATAAAAGCAGTCCAGGTAAGCCCAAGGCTATGCGGGAATAACGCGGATTTTCCATTATCATTTTTAAGTATCTCGTAAAAATTGCAGCTGTTTCTTCTATGGACTCGCTGTGTTTTACAACTATTCGCCTAACCGAAGAAACGGGAACCCTTGACTCTACCAAGGGCAAAACTGCTTCGTCTGAATAGCCATCAGTAACCAGAATAACCTCATTAGCCGAGAAAGAATCCAACAATTCGCTAAGTTCAGCCACAATTTTTCTATCGGCACCCACTCCGCCAAGTTCAGAACCCGAAATGGTTGCTATTTCAAAAACTTCTTCTGGTTTGCCTTCGCTTTTTAGGCGATCATACACGCGGACTGCCTCAAACATGGCGTTAGCATCTGGTTCTTCTGGATCTCGGAGGGCTAGGGCTACTGCTGCGTTTAGATTTGCTTCTCTGCCGACAACTGGGGTTTTTATTTCAGCCTTTGCCCCTAAATCGCCGTCTCTATCTACGCATAAAATTAGGATTCGCTTTTCTTGTTTTTCGGCTATTTCTTCTTTAGCCATACAGCCCTCTGTTCCTCATTATTATTTATGTAAGCTCACTTTAATCTTATGCTCCTATTCCCTTTTCTGCAAGAAGTTGGAACTCCTCCCATGTCAGTTTTTCCCCACGCTTCAGCTTCTCTCTTGCTTGTTTCTCAAGTTTTTCACGAAGACTTTCCTCTGTTTTCTTTCTTTCCCCGTCCATCAATGTTTTTATCTGATTTGAAATTTTCGAAATCTCCTCTTGGATAGGCTCAATTTTTTCTTTTTCCGCCAAAAAGAGTTTGTGGAATTCGTCAGCCTCCATTTTCACTCTCTTTGACTCTTCGATTTTTTTCAGCATCTGCTCATGAATTTTCTGGCTTTCTTGTGCTGTCTCAGTTAGTTTTTCATGAAACATTTTACTTTTGGTTTGAAGAACTTTAAGCTCAGCTTTCAGTTCAACGCTTTTCTGTTTTAGCTGTTCAAGTTTTTTGTGAATGTTAATTTGGATTTCCAATTGCTTAACTTGTTCTACGAGTTTCTTTTCATCTTTTAGGGTTAAGGGTGTTGTTTGAATTTTCCACTCAATGCTTTCAAACTCTTTCTGCAGCATTTGAAGACTTTTTGAAGACTTTTTCCCATTTAAGGCTTTAATTTCTTGGTTTACCTTTTTTAGCTCATTGATTTTTTCTCTGGTTTCTGTTTTGGTTTCATCTCTCTGCTTTTTCAGTTCCTTAACCTTTTCATTTAATTTGTCCCTTCCAGTTTTGAGCTCGACTATTTTAGCCCGCAAAGCCTTGAATTGCTCATTTAGCTTGTTTCTTTTTTCCACGAAATCTTTGGCTTTTGCTACGAACACTCTTTTTTGCTCTTCTAATTCTGAAAGCTTTTGATTTAAATCTTGGATTTTCTCTTGCTTGGACAATTATTCTTTCCTCTTCTGCCTTGCCAATTCGAGAACCTCTTTGATTACTTTTATCCCATCCTTTGAGGTGAAAAGCGGCAAATCCCATTTTTCATTTATTCTCCATCTTTTCACAATTTGGTTATGGCTTCTTCTCATGAAAGGCTTTTTGTATAATAGGATTCCCCTTTTCTGCCACTGGGGCGTTTTAGCAAGGTTTACGCCATGCTCAAACATTAATTGATGAAGCTCTTCTGTTTTTAATCCCCTCAGCCTTTTAGAAATTTCAGATGGCGCATATCCCATTTTTCTTAAAACCCAATAGGCATAAGCGTTATTATGGTTTCTCCAAGCGTTCATCTGTCTCCAAGCCAAATACTCAACAATCTTCTCATCATTTGAAGCAATGACGATGCGAGAATCAAAAGCAGCAATTTTTTCTTTTCTAAAAGAATTTTTAAGACATAGGGTGAAGGCGCTTGAAATTAAACTGGCAAGAACAGAATTCACCTTTTCAATTCTTCCACGGAAAGGCGCAGCATCAAGAAATAAAATGTTTAATTCGTCGCTGGCAACATAAATCAAAGCTGGGTTAAACCCTTCGCTAAAAAGAGTTTTTCCAGAAGAAATAAGGCATTTTGCAAATCCCTTGTCAAAGGGTTTTTCAGCTTTTATGGTTTCAGAAAGTTTCTTGAATTTCCAGCCGTCCAATCGCAGGAAAAAGGGAGTTTCTGGCGGAATGCATGTTTTTGAAAAAATTTCATGTTTAGGCAAGTCTCTATACTTATTCAAGAATGATTCTTGCATCTACTGTTTTTGCTCCTTTCTCGTAAACCATTATGGGATTTAAATCCACTTCTTTAATCTCCTCATGGTCCATAACAAGCTTTGAAGTGTTTAACAAAATTTTTATTATGGCTTCAATGTCTGCGGGGGGCATATTCCTATAACCCTTCAAAAGCGGATAAGCCCTAACTTCTGTAATCATTTCTCGGGCTTCATCCTCTGTTATTGGGGCAATCCGAAAAGTAACATCCTTTAAAACTTCAACAAAAATTCCGCCCAAGCCAAACATTAAGGCTGGACCAAACTGGGGATCTTTTATGGCGCCCACAATAACTTCTGTTGAAGCGGGAGCCATCTCCTGAACAAGAATTCCAACAATTTTCGCATCCGCCCTATGCTTCTTCACATTCTCTAAAATCTTTTTATAGGCATCCTTAACTTCCTTTGCGCTTTTCAAACCAACAATGACACCGCCAACATCAGACTTATGAATAATATCTGGAGAAACAACCTTCAAAACCACAGGAAAACCAATAACCTCAGCAAACTTAACAGCCTCAGCCTCACTCTTTGCAACCTCAAACTTCGTAACGGGAATTCCATACTCCATACAAACAGTTTTAGCCTCAGGCTCAAGCAAGAACTTCCTTCTTTCCTTGCGTGCTTCACTAAGTATTTTAGAGGTTTTTGTCAAGGTTCGCAACCTCTGAAATGTTAACTTCTTTTATCTTTCACTGAAATAAATCATTTGGTTTGTTCAGTTTTTAAGATCCCCAGAGCTTATATATCCATCTATAGGTTCCATTATCTTTTAAAATCCAAGCGTCGCATCCAACTTGTCCAAACACCCACTCGTGATTTGTCTCATCCCAATAGTACCAGAACCAATACTTTTCACCTTCGGGAACAACGCCATTTATTGAATTTACAAGCACATGACCCGGTTCCATCCATGGGTAATATCCATATTCAACGTTAGTGAGGTTTTTTGTTAGATCGAAAAGAGTCATGCCAGGAGATGCTGATACGTTGTACCAAACTATAGTTTCGTTTCCATAATTGATACATAGGTTTACATGCATCAAACTTACTTTGATTAGCGCCTTTTCCAGTTCCTTTGCTGCCAAGTTTGACAACAATTTGTGGAATTCGCTGAGTAACGCCTCGAACTCTGTCCTCGTTACCACATCCTGTGCACCAAGCTCAAGCGCTTGGTTCAGCAAGTAAGCGTATGTTTCATTTAATTTTGGAAACGTATTCAGTACATGCGTGTAATTGCCGCCAAGATTGGAAAACAGTTGGTAATATTCACCGAACAACGCATTATAATCTCTTAACAACATATCTTCTTTTTCCATAGAAATCGTATAGTTTTCCGCTAATCCTGTCAACAAACCTTGCTTCTCAGCCAATTGACTTTGATATCTCAACTGCTCTAAATAGTAGTATGTCGTTGCTCCTGTTGCAATTAACGCCCACGTCAAAATCGCCAATGCTATGAAGATCAATGTTCTTTTTTCAACCAAAAGCTTCAACCACCACAACATTTTTTACTGCCTTAACTAGCGGAAAGAAGGCAACTCCAAAAACCGCTATGTTTGATGAAACGTGAATAAGCGAGAGAGGCGTTCCATAAGCCAAGGCTGTTGGGACAGCCAAAAAAATTGGTGTGCCAGAAAGCACAAATTGAAGAGCCACTCCAAGGTTTGTTATAAGGTCGTAAATTGTAGTTAGAAAAGCTCCCAAAACTGAAACTTCCACATTAAACCTTATCGAAGCGTAGCCCCTTGAAAACTTTTGGTACAAACCTCCAGCTAAACCAACTAGTCCCATCCCAACCATCTGGAAGGGCATATTTAAACCCGCAAAGCCCCATGGAGAAAAAAATCCATTAACAACCATAACAAAACTACCAAACAGTAGTCCAGCCGAAGAGCCATAAATAAAGCCAATAATAAAGGTAAAGAGAGATGTAAACTCGACATTTGGTGGTCTCGGCGACAACTGCAGAGCTAAACAAATGGCCGTCAAAATGCTGAAAAGGGCTATTTTTGAAGTTGAAGCCTTACTCATATGTGTTGGATGGATTATCCATCCATATAAAACTTTCGCCTAATATTAAACAATCATGATATCATTAGAAAGGCGTAAACTTTTGCATCTTCAATTAGGTTTTCTATTTTTATGTATTCGTTTGGTTGGTGACCTGTTTCGTCTATTGTGCTCCAAACTACGGCTGGAACTTCTATTCTTCTGAAGAAGGCAGCGCATGTTCCTCCGCCTATTCCTCCAACTTTTGGTTCCAATCCTCTTAGGGTTTTTATTGCGTTTTTTAGTATGGTTACTATTTTTGAGTTTGGGTCTGTGGGTTTGGGAGCAGCACTTTTTTGGATTATTTCTATTTTTATTTTGGCTTTTGTTTTCTTTTCAAATTCTTCAGCGAGCGCTTCAATATCCCTCAGTATTTCTTCTATATTGTAGTTTGGCAGTACTCTACAGTCAAAGCACGTTATGTCTTCTCCTGGAACAATGTTGACCGCATCCACATTCTTCTCCTTCTTTGTTGGTTCAAACGTGCTTTCAGGCGGGTCGAAGTATGAATCTTTAAGCGCATATTTCTCATGCAGCATCTTGTCTAGCGCTATGGCGTATTCCATTCCTATACGGTGAGCGTTTAAGCCAGCGTGAGGCCTGCTGGCGTGGGCTTGTTTTCCAATAGTTCGAATTCTAAACCATAAAGCGCTTTTTTCAGCAATTTCTATGAAACTTCCATTTTCGTTTCCGCTGTCCGGCACAATTATTAAATCGCTTTTTCGGAAAAGCCCCTGCTTTATAAGGTGTTGGATTCCATACGTGCTTCCTTGTTCCTCGTCGGCTACAAAGGCTAAGGCAACTGTTCTTTTTGGTTTTATGCCCAAACGTTTTAAGGCTTTTACGGCAAAGATGGAGGCAATCATGGAGTGTCCGTTGTCTTCGCTTCCACGTCCATAAATTTTTTCATCCTTAATTGTTGGTTTGAAAGGTTTTGTAACCGTCCAAAGGGATTCTTCCCCAGCGGGAACTATGTCCAGGTGGGTTATTATCCATAATCTTTCGGCATCGTTTTCTCCGTGAAGGTGGGCTATGATGTTTGGTCTTTTTCCCGTGGGAACACGCTTGTCTTCAGCATCCACCCGCTCAATCTTATCAAAACCTACAGAGGCTAAAATTTGAAGCAGCTTTTCGGTTTTCTTGTATTCTCCTTCTCCGCCGTTTTCTGGGGCGATGGCTGGAATGCTAATAAGCTCCATAAGCGCTTGAACCATTTCGCCCCTTAAATTTTCAATTTCCGTGGAAACCTTCTGAAATTCCATGGGCATCATATCCATTAACTTTTAAACCTAATGTGCTGGATGCCTTTAATGTTTTCCAAAAATTATTAAGGTTTTAGCTTAGTTCTTGCAAAGCCCTGAGGCGTTTGATTATGTTTGGATGCGTAGAGAAAATTTCCGCAATCCTATCTGCTAAAGTTAGCTCCTTTGACAAATATTCTTGAACCAGTTTTTGGTCTGACGCAGCCGCTACAGTTGAAATTGTCATGGAGTCGGTTTCTGCGTGGTCTGGATCTGCAATGAATAAGGCTTTGAAGGCATACATGTTTTGAGTTTGCTTTTTGATGTATTTCATGTTCTTTGTCATGTGAACTATTTTTACTAAGCCTTCTGAAAGTTTTCTGGGACCTTCTTCAACTGTTGATGCGCTGTGCCTATCAGCATAATATTCACGAGTGCGGCTTAGAAATCTTACGCAAATAAGGTTAAGGAAAAGTGAGAAAGCTAAGAGAACCATGCCTATTATTGCGGCG
>JARYMR010000086.1 GCA_029907045.1 Candidatus Bathyarchaeota archaeon | reverse complement strand
TCCAAGACGAAAAGATAACAATTTTTGGCTGCAGCGCCAGCTACATAAACTATTTAAGAAGCGTAGGCGCCAAACCAGGAAAAGTTTACGACCTATCCTCTTTGCGTGAAATATCTCAAACTGGCTCGCCATTGTCGGTTGAAGGCTTTGAATATGTTTACAGAGAAATCAAGGAAGATTTGCATTTCAACTCTATTTCTGGAGGAACAGACATAAACGGCTGTTTCGCTGCTGGAACACCCATCCAACCCGTATACGCTGGAGAACTGCAGGGTCCAGCATTAGGAATGAAAGTAAAAGCTTATGATGAAAAAGGCAATTCAGTGGTTGACCGTGAAGCAGAGCTAGTTTGCGAAGCGCCCGCACCTTCTATGCCGCTTTATTTCTGGAACGACCCTGACGGCAAAAAATACAGGGAAGCATATTTTAGCTTCTACCCTAACGTTTGGCGCCACGGCGACTGGATTCTGATTCACAGCGACACAGGCGGAATAACCTTCCTTGGACGTTCAGATTTTACGCTGAAGCCTTCTGGCGTGCGCATAGGCCCAGCGGAAATCTACAGCGTAGTAGAAAAATTTGAAGAAGTTGCCGATTGTGTTGTTGCTGGACAAGATTGGAAAGGAGACCAACGCATAATTCTATTCGTAAAACTCGCTCCCCAATTCAAGTTAACTGAAGAATTAAAAAATAGAATTAAAAAAGCCTTAAGAGAAGAAGCTTCCCCAAGGCATGTTCCAGCATTAATCATTGAAGCGCCAGACATCCCCTACACCTTCAACATGAAAAAAGTCGAAAGCGCAGTCTCAAACATAATAAATGGCAGACCAGTCACTAACAGGGATGCCTTAATTAATCCAGAATCGCTTGACTTCTTCGAAAAAATTCTTCCAGAACTTCAAAAAGAATAGGTAAACTCAAATAGCCTTTCTTAAATCCTTAACCCTTCTTGCTTTTCCCACAAATCTCGGCAATGTGCCATATGGAACCAATTCCACATTCGCCTTCACGCCCACTACAGACTTTACTTGCTCCTCTATTTCTTTAGCCAAACCTTGAAGCTGCAACAAATCCCCATTTACACTTTCAAACAGTTCCCTATCTGGCTCTAAACGCAAAGTCATAATGTCCAACTCTTCAGGCCTTTCGATGACTATTTCATAATTTTCCGAAGCGCCCTTCACATTCAATAAGGCGTGTTCAACGGTTTTCGGCCAGAATTTTACGCCCCTAACCTTTATCATGTCATCCGCCCTTCCATAAACTCTTCCCATTCTTGTAAGGGTTCTACCGCATGAACACTCTTCAGTTTTGAGAAATGTTATGTCCCCCGTTCTAAATCTAAGGACTGGAGTGGCTTCTCTGGTTAAAGTTGTCAGCACCAATTCGCCTGTTTCTCCTTCCTCAACCCTTTCGCCAGTTTTTGGATCAATTATTTCTGGCAGGAAGTGATCTTCTTGAATGTGAAGTCCATTATGTTGTGGGCATTCCACAGACACGCCTGGTCCAATAACCTCTGACAAGCCATAAATGTCGAAGGCTTCCAATCCTAAGAGCTCCTCAATTCTTTCCCTAAGCTCCTCAGACCATGCTTCAGCGCCAAACAAGCCGCTTTTCCACCTAAGTTCTTTTGCTGGGTTTATCCCTATTTTTTCCCTTGCATACCTGCCAATGTGTGCTGCGTAGCTGGGTGTGCATGCAAGAATGGTTGTTCCATACTCCTTTGCAAGAGTTATCTGTCTTTCCGTCTCACCTGCTGCTATAGGCAGTATTGTTGCGCCAATCTCTAATGCCCCATAATGAAAACCCAAACCGCCCGTGAATAAGCCATATCCGTAGGCGTTTTGCACAATGTCACCCTTTTTTGTTCCAGCAGAAGCGTATATTCTCGCCATAACCTTTGACCAAACTTCCAAATCATTTTTAGTGTAGGCGCATGTTGTTGGGTGTCCTGTCGTTCCAGAACTGGCATGCAACTCGAGAACATCACATAGGTTGGCAGCCAACATCTCATATGGATAGGCTTTCCGCAAATCTTCCTTTTCTGTGAAAGGTATTTTCTCTAAGTCATCTAAACTTTTTATGTCATCGGGTTTTATTCCCGCATCTTTAAACTTTCTTCTGTAAACGGGAACCTTTTCATAGCAATACTTCACCATTTTTATTAGCCTTTCTTCTTGCAATTTTAAGAGTTTATTCCTTGACATTTTTTCCATTTCTGGTTGAAAAATCCAGCTTCCAACAGAGTCCTTCATTTTTTCACCGCATATTTCCCTTTATCATGTGAAACCAGTGAAATTAAATTTTGTGATATAAAGCACTGTCAACTGACATTAGTTTTCTAACCATTTCGAGATTTCAGTCTCCATTTTCTCTTCTAATTCGATGCCCATGGGTTCAAAAGTTTGTTTGAGGGCTGTTTGTAAATTTCGAACATAATCTTCTAAGTTGATTTCGGTGAGGTTTTTCACGAATTGTGGAGGTTTTACTGTGAAGGTTTTTCCTTTGTAATTGAATGGTTTCACTTTTATGAAGGAGACGGTGTCCCATTTTTTTAGTTTTTCGCCTGAATCTATAAGTTGTAAAGCGCATTGGTATGGTTGGGCGGCGGTTTTCATTTCCGCTACCTTTTCATTAGGGTCGAAGTATAGTCGCACGGAATAGGTTAAATCCTCAAGTTTAACCCGTCTTTTTCTTAAATCCAAAATGGCTTTTAGAACTCTCTCCTTAATCCTTTTTTTGGCTTCTGTATATTCCTCTGGAGTTTTAACTGTGGAAAGTTCCTTTATGCATTGTTTGAATAGGTTGTTTATATAGTTTGGAGAGTTTGATTTTGTTGGTGTAACACCCTTAACGTCTGGTGTTCCATCTGGCAATATTCCGAAATAGGCTTTTTTAGCTTTTGGCAAGACGCATAAGTTGTACCGTTTTTCCACAGCCAAATCTAAGTTAAATTTTTCCTTCACTGTTTTTATTAGCCATTCTACATTTTCGTTTGAGGCGTTATCTAGAAACAGCGAGTCTGTGTCGCCGTAAATCGGTTTTAAACCTTTTTCTTCCGCTATTTTCCATGTTTGTGCGAGGGAGTAGCGCCCATAACCTGTTATTGCTTCGGCTAAGGGTGGACAAGCTAGTCCATGAATTCTAACAGTGACGCCATAACTAGAAACTGTGATTAACTTAAGCAGTTTTGCTGCTGTGTTTGCAATTTTTCTCTCTTCTTCTGGTATGGAAGGGTCTTTAGAGTTTGGCTTAAAAAGTTTGATTCGCAACTCCTTTAAGGCTCCGACGAGGATGGAATAGAAACCTTTCCGTTTGGTGCATATGTGATAGGCGACTTCTGGAATTTTGTTATTTCTACATTCTGGGTGGATGCAGTCAACAGTTTCGTAAGAGAGATTAAAACTGTCAATGCAGCTTGGGTATAGGCTTTCAAAATCGCATATAACGGTATTAAAATATGTTCCAGGAAGGGGCGCAAGAGTTAAAGCTCCAACTATCCTATGCGTTGGTTTTCCTCTTCTTAATTCTTCAGGTGCTGGAATGAGAATCTTGTTCCTTCTCAAATAGTTGTAAATCATCGATTTAATCCAATCACTCACATGCTTGCTGTGGAAAGCTTCCATTAATGGGATGTTAGCTATTCTTGAAAGCATCCATGTAAGATGAACTTTTTCTTTGCTGATTTCCTTTGCTTCGAAAAATGCGGGAGCTATTTTTGGGATTGGTTGGAGGAGAAGGTTGAGCCAATGAGAAATTCGGGCATATTTCAGCGCATCTTTCACTTCAAATTCCCTAAATCTTTCTAGTTTTTCCTCAAAATCCATTGAAACATTAAAAATTGGCTGCAGACTTTTTTCGGAATGTAAGGCTCCAAAAATTAAACCCTTGTCATAAACATATGATTTTAGAAAGTTTACTTCGTTTTCCCAAATTTTACGAAAACCTCTTGAAGCTTTTAATGTGATTTTTGGGTTTGGCCATGAAATTTTTTCTAAAATCTTTGTTTTAGCTGTAAATAGGTCAATTTTTTCTACGGTTTCCGTTTCTCCGCCGAAGTATGTGATGAGGCGTTTTTCCTCTTCTGTTAGTGGAGAGGTGGCAAGGAAATAGGGCTTGTAGTTTTCGTCTATGAATTCTTTAATTTCTCCTTTTGTGTCTAAAAATTTGAGTTTCACTTTGTTTGTTTCTGTTAGCGATGCGTCTATTAGGTATAAAGCGTTCAATTTTAACCCTACAAATTCAATTGTTTATTTATTTCCAACAATTCTTTTTCGCCTATTTTTCTTGGATAATTGTAGATGGGTCCGCTTGGCTTTTCGTTATAATAGGGACGGTTGCAGTTTGGGCATCCAGAAGTTAAGAAGGGTTCGCCAAATTGAATAGTTTGCAGTAAAGTTTTTTTGTCGACGTCAAAATCGGTTAGGCAACCTTCATTATCAAAGCGCATGTCCTCGTATCTAGCGATTCCTTGAACTATTAGGTGTCTGGCAATTTGGATTCGCCTATAACTTTGAATTGGCGGTTGAGGAATGTTTTCTAAGGCTGTTCCAGCGATGGGTGTGAAGGCGAAAAGCGCTGGCAGAACCCCCATGTCAACACATTTTTGGATGGTTGAAACCATTTCCCTTTCAGTTTCTCCCAAACCAACAATCAAGTGTGTGCTAACCCTGCCCTTTCCGAAAATGTGAACGGCTTCGCTTAAAAGCTTAAATTGGTTTTTCCAGTTGTATGGTCCTCCAGCGCTAAACCCTTTAATCTTGTCAAAAATTTCTTCGGAGGCTGCGTCTAATGGGATGCCGATTCTTTCGGCTCCAGCTTCGCTTAAGGCTTTTATGTTTATGCTGTTTTGAGGTTGGCATGAGACAGATATGGGCTCATCGACTTTTTGGCGAACTGCCCGTATAAGAGCTTGTAAATGAATGAATACTTTGGGATAGTTGAGGGCTTGAAAGCAGATACGTTTTATTTTGCCATTCTTAACAGCCTTCTCTATGCCGCTCAAAACTTTTTCTGTGGTGAAGACTGGCCATGAAACCCTTGAAAGCATGTCGCTTCTAGCGCTGCTTTCTCTGGCTTGGGGACAAAAGCCACAGTTTGCCGTGCATTTGCCTTTTCTGTATGTCATGAGATAAGCGGTTGTGGGTGAAGCCTCAAGCTTTCCACTTAAGAGTCCAGTAACAAAAGCAGACCCTAATGAAACTCGAATATTTTTTGGCAATTTATTGGAATTTTTCATAGTAGTTTTCATTAGTTAGATTCTCTGTTGAGGCTAAAAACTATTTGGAACACATTCCTTAATCGAAATTCTTAAATGCACTTCTGCAAACCCATAATGGGCGAAATCTCATGAAAGCTTTTATTTCTGTCGACATGGAAGGCATGCCCTATATAGTCATTCCAGGACACTTGGGATTGAAAGGAACTTTGTATTCGGAGGCTAGGAAAATCGCAACAAAAGTTACTTTGACTGTGGCTGAAGAGCTAAACAAGAATGGGGTTGAGGAAATTGTGGTTGCTGACAGTCACGGTCCAATGGTTAACCTTTTAGTTGAAGATTTGCCAGAATATGTGGAAATTGTTAGGGGTTTTCCAAGACCAGTGAGCATGGTTGCAGGCGTGGAGGGATGCGATATTGCCCTGTTTCTTGGATATCATGCGAAATTTGGCACTTCAAAATCCACCTTCGACCACACTTACAGTGGCGGAAGCATAAACAAGGTTAAGGTTAACGGCGTTGAGGTTAGCGAGTTTCTTTTGAATGCTTATGCCGCCGGAGATTATAAAGTACCAGTGGTTTTAGTGGCAGGAGAAGCCCAACTTTTAAAGGATGATGTTAAGAAGTATGCGCCGTGGGCTGAAACTGTAGCCTTAAAACATTCTTTTGGTAGACTTTCAGCTAGAAGCTTTGGTTTGGCGAGGATTGAGAAAGAATTGAAAGAGGCTACCAAAAGGGCTGTGGCTAATTTCAAACAAAAAACTGTTAAGCCGCTTACTGCGAAAAAACCAGTTAAGATGGAGATAACTTTCTTGACAACTCATTTTGCGGATGCTGCGGAACTATTGCCAATCATTAAAAGAGTGGATGGATTGAATGTGGAGTACGCCACAAACAGCATGATTGAAGCCTATAAAATATTTGAGTTTTTGGTGATTGCGGCAAGCGGTATTTCGGCTTTACTTCAAAATGTCCAGTGAGCCACTTTATATAGTGCTTTTTTCTGTCGGCTAAAGATTTTGAATTCATAAACATTTTATCTAAAAAGGGTTAGATGAAATTTTCGTGTGTACCAATGCGAAAGTCTAAACTTGAATCCTACGAGGAAATTTTAGGAGCATTAGTCAAGAAGCCCTTAACCCTAGATAGCAT
>JARYMR010000085.1 GCA_029907045.1 Candidatus Bathyarchaeota archaeon | reverse complement strand
CAGGGTTTACCCTTGCACCCCATATGACCAGGGCGTTTTCATCCATCATTTCTGTCACTATTTCGCCTACGCGGTTTGCTTCTTCAATTGTCATTTGGCTGTCGCCAGTAACATGAATCAGTGCTCCAGTTGCCCCCATATAATCCACATCCAACAATGGACTTCTTAGAGCGTTTCTCACAGCCTCTTCCGCCCTGTTTGGTGCATCAGATTCGCCTACACCTACCACGGCAACTCCGCCCCGCCTAACAATGGTTTTGAAATCCGCGAAGTCGAGGTTTATGAGGCTTGGCGCCGAAATTGTTTCAACTATCCCCTTAATCATGTTTGCCAAAACTTGGTCTGCCACTTTGAAGGCTTCGTTTATTGGTAGTTGGGGCATAAGCTGCATAACCTTATTATTATCTATAACAACAACTGTGTCGCATTGCCTCCGCATCTCCGTTAACGCTGCGGCTGCATATTCCATTCTGCCCTTTTCTATACGGAAAGGCATTGTAACCACACCAACGGTTATCGCCCCTTTACGCCTTGCAATTTCAGCAATAACAGGCGCAGCACCAGTTCCTGTCCCGCCACCTAAACCAGCCGTTATAAACGCTATATCCACGTCTGAAAGCAAATCCTCTATCCGCTTTCGGGATTCTTCGATTGCCGCCCTCCCAAGCTTTGGGTTGCCGCCCACCTCCAACCCCTTTGTAAGTTTTCCGCCTATCAAAATTTTCTGATGAGCCCTTGAAACGCTTAAATGGAGTGCGTCAGTGTTTACTGCAATGCATTCTGCACCGACAACACCCATCTCCATAAGCCTAGTAACAGTGTTGTTTCCAGCTCCGCCAACGCCTATCACAACTACGCGGCAGCGACCAAGAGGCAGAACTTCACTTACTTCATTATGCCATGCATACTTAAGCGCATGCTCCGTTGGGCTAGTTTTAGCCAACCCTCTTCCTCCGAACAACCTCATCATTTATCAAATCACGGATAGCAACCCGAATGGCTTCAGCCCTATTCGGATAAAACCTTTCATTTACAAGCTGGTCTAACGCCTTAATGTAAGGCTCAGGAAGATAAAGCGTAATCAACTTCATACCTTTTCTCCCTCCGTAGGGGATACAGAAATTCTTTGCTGAACCTATAGTGATATATGTTATGTTTTAAATATGTTTTAAATATGTTCGTTTCATTCCTTATAAGCATTATTAGAAAACGTTTCAAATTTTTGTAAATTCTGGCTAATGGCAACCTCTATGTTTTTATTCCTTTTTAAAGCATTTAATGTATTGCGATGGAAGGCTATGAAAGTTTTCGTTAAGAGTTTCGGTTGTTCAACAAACTTGGCTGACGGTGAGGTTCTGGCCGGATGTTTAGTGGAGGCTGGATACCAAATTGTGGGTTCTCCTTCTGCGGCAGACGTTTTAATTTTCAACACTTGTGCAGTGAAAGGACCAACAGAAAATCGCATGATTGAAATTTTGAAGAGAGTTCCTGCGAATAAGAAGTTGGTTGTGGCTGGATGCTTACCCCTCATCAATTTTGAAAGGTTGTGCAAGGAAGTGTGTTTTGATGGGGTTGTGGGTCCAGCAGTCGGCGACACTATTGTTGGTGTGGTTAGGCGTGTTGTAGACGGCGAAAAAGTTGTTGTCGTAAAAGGTGCAGTGAATGCCAAGCCAAGCCTAAATCTTCCCCGCATTCATTTGAATCCTGTAATAGGCATAATTCCAATAAGCTATGGTTGCCTTGGTTCATGCGCCTACTGCTGTGTAGTCTTCGCCAGGGGTCGCTTAAGAAGCTACAGTATCAAAGAAATTGTTGAAAGGGTGAAAATGGATTTGGCGATGGGCGTTAGGGAGTTTTGGCTTACTTCGCAGGATACCGCATGTTATGGAAGGGATATTGGCACGAACTTGGCTGAACTGCTTTGGGCTTTATGCGATGTTGAAGGAGATTTTAAGATTCGTGTTGGAATGATGGCTCCAAACATGGCACTAAACATTTTAGAAGATTTAATTCAAGCTTACAAAAATGATAAAGTCTTCAAGTTTGTTCACTTGCCAGTTCAAAGCGGAGATGACGAAGTTCTAAAAAAGATGCGGAGATTCTACTCCATAGCCGATTTTAAAAAAATAGTAAATACTTTTAGGGATAACTTTCCAGAATTGACCCTTGCCACAGATGTTATTTGCGGTTTTCCAGGTGAAAGCGAAGAAGCCTTTGGAAAAACTCTGCAGCTGATTAAAGAAGTTAAACCAGACATAGTGAACGTTTCAAAGTTTTTTGCCAGACCGGGAACGATTGCGGCTGAAATGTCCGATTCTGTGCCTAAACCAGAAATTAAACGAAGAAGCGCCATAGCCGCAGAACTTGCTAGAACGATTGCTTTTGAGCAAAATCAGCGTTGGATCGGTTGGAGTGGTGAAATTTTTGTTGATGAGGTTGGCAAGGCTTCTGGGTCTTGGGTTGGGCGCAATTTTGCCTATAAACCCATAATTGTTAAGAATCGTGATAATTTGCTTGGTAAAACTGTAAAGGTTAAAGTGGTTAGGGCTTTTTCAACTTATTTGGAAGCCGAAAAAGTCGGGTAAATTATTTATTTGGATATGGCTTAATTGTGTTTGGAGATGAAAAGGTTTGAGTGAAGAAAACCTTGTCGAAGTTGGACGCGTAACCCATTTCTTCTCAAAAATTAGTGTTGCCGTTATAGAGCTTAAGGCGCCTTTGGCTGTTGGCGACACAATACTCATTAAGGGACCAACAACGGATTTTGAACAAACTGTGGAGTCCATGCAGATTGAGCATAAGAACGTTCAAAGAGCTGAAGCTGGACAAAGCATAGGCTTAAAAGTCATGCAGCGAGTAAGAGAAAAAGACATAGTATACAAGAAAATTTAGCTTCAACACTCTTTTTTATCCTTTAGAGTGGTTCTTCCCAGTCCGTTTGGCAACCATCTTCTGGAATCAAAATAATAGTTGTTTTGTCCGGTAGCGGCATTGAAGGATTTTCTCTAAGGTTTAAAAATTCTGATTCTGCATGGGCATGAACAGCCACCTGATTATAAAATCTGTTTTTGTGTGGATGATAAACCATTTGAAATAGGCTTTTATACTTCTCAATTGGAAATTTTCCCATTTTCTTGATTATTTCTTGGTCAACTGCTTTTATTACATCAATTATGGAAGCGTCATCCTTTAGAGTAAGCTGAAAGCCATACGGGAAGATTTTGCTAATTTCCCGCTGACGAATGAACAATAAAACCCTTTTCATATCTATTCTATTTTACGTGAAGGCTGTATTTTTGCATATTGCATTAACTCAACCGTTTTGTTAAAGTTTTTTCATGCAATTTTATCGCTGCTAAAGAGAATATTACTGCAAAAATGACTATCATCACAAGGTCTAATACTAATGGGTAATAGCTCTTTTCTAATATTAACTGTCTTGTTAGGTCTGTGAAATATGTTAATGGCGAAAAAGACGCTATTATTCTTCCCCACTCTGGCAACTGCTCAACTGGTATGAAGACGCCGCTGATGAAGACAAGTGGAAACTTGACCAGCGAGGAAAGCATCTGGGATGTGGCTGGAATATCAGTTGGCGGATAAGCTGACAAAAGAACGCTTAAGGCTGAGAAGCAAAAGTTTGCGATGATTAGGCTGAAAAGCAAAACTATGAAGTTTAACAGTTCTATGTTTAGAGTTAAAACATAAAGAAGCGGAATTATGGATATGACAAGCCCAAAAAGGAAGGAGGAAAGCATATCTCCAAAAATGATTGTCCAAAGGGCAACTGGACAGCATAAAAGTCTTTCAAGGGTTTTTGAGCGGGTTTCCCAAGGAACTATGGAGGGGCCTACTGATGTGGCTGTGAAGAATGTTGTTATGCCAATTAATCCTGGCAGCACCTCTTTTAATGGTATGTTTCTTCCTATAACATAAGCCAAAGCCAAAAAAAGCGGGAATACTAATCCGAAAATAATGACTGGTCCTTTTGAATAGTAAATTTTCATATTCTTTCTGGCTATGACGAAAGAGCGCCTAAATTGTTCTGGAAGCCTACTCAAACTGGTATGGCCTCCTTTTCTTTTATGAGTTTTATGAAAACATCCTCCAGCGAGGGCATCATTGTATTTAAACTTAAAATGCGTATGCCCTTCTGTTTAGCGAATTCCGCTAGAAATTCTATTACCGTTGATGGGTTAGCCGTGTAAACTCGAACCCTATTTCCAGTAAAGGAAGCTTTGCTAATGTTTGGGTGTTTTGAAATTTCGTTAATGTTCACTTGTTTATCAAAGAGAACTTCTATGTATTGAAGTTCCATGCTTTGAGTTCTTAGGTTTTCAGGCGTGTCTATAGCAGCTATTTTTCCATGGTTTATTATTGCTGTTCTGTGGCATAGCTGATTTGCCTCTTCCATGTTGTGGGTTGAAAGGAAAATAGTCTTCCCTTCCTTATTGTATTGTGTGATTTTCTCTCTAAGAAGTCTGGCGCTTTCAACATCAAGTCCGGAAGTTGGTTCGTCGAGGAAAAGCACTTCTGGATCGTTTACTAAAGCCATGCATAATAGAAGCTTTTGTTTCATTCCTTTGGAGAAGCCTCTGACAAGCTTGTCCTTAACCTCATATAATCCAAAATCCTTCAAGAGTTTAGTGGCGTTTTCCTTAAGCCTATGTGTTGGGACTCCGTAAAGTTTTCCTATTAAGGTTAGGTTATCCCATGCGGAGAGGTCTATGTAAGCGTTTGAAACTTCTGGGACGACTCCAATGCACTGCTTAGCTTCTATGGGATTCCTCAAAACGTCATAGCCAACTATGGAGGCTGTTCCTTCGTCAGGCTTTAAAAGTCCTGTTAGGATTCGAATTGTTGTGGTTTTTCCAGCGCCGTTTGGACCCAAGAATCCGAAGATTTCGCCTTTTTTAACTTCAAAGTTTATGTGATCAACCGCTGTTACATCCTCAAAATGTTTTGTTAAGTTTTGAACTTTTATTGCTAACTCCATATTTTCATCTTCTAATGGGGCTCTTGTATTCCCAACAAGACTAAACGTTCTTTGCTTCTTATTCCCCTAGGCACATTTGCTGGAGCGAAGAACATTTCGCCACGGGATAAGTGAACTTTTTCTTTACCCACTGTAAATTCGCCACTTCCCTCAATAACGTAAAAGCAAACTTCATATGGCTCTGGTCTGGAGGGAACTTCTTGACCATCATTAAGGCAAACTAGCACAATATTGTAGTTTTTTGTTTTCAGCAAGTCTTTCTTTACACGCTTGCGCTCTTCCATGGTGTCTAATAATCCTTTCTTTTGGGAGAACTCCACAAGTTCGTTAACCTTTATTATTTTCATAATGTTTTCATCCTTTCAAAAATTTGGTGGAGGTGATGAGCGAAGTTTTATGCGAACGCTTAGCGTTTTAGGGTTTCAAGTCTCTTGTTTATTTTTTCTAGTCTTTTGTTTAGGGCTTCTTTGTATTCTTCAAGCATTTTTATTTCTTCTTCAACGTCCATCAGCGGAAATGGTAAGCCCATATGGTGCTCATGTTGGTGTTCATGGTGCGCGTGGTGTCTTTCCATTCCGCAACCGCAACAACATCTACACATTTACCTTTCACCTCCTTTTTGTTTTTCAAAATTTTCATGATAAAATTTTGCTAAATCGTCGAAGAGCATTTTCCTCTTAACGATGGATTCAAGTCCCATTTTTAGAGCTTCAACCCCCTTACTTGTTAGGCTGTAAACTCTTCTGTCTGGTCCACCTTCGACTTTTTCCCATTTAGATTCTAATAGGCCTCTTTCTTCCATTCTTCTTAGAAGCGTGTATATTGAGCCTGGTTCGAGTTTGTGGCATCCACTGCTTCGCCGTTCGATTTCTTCTAGGAGTTGGTAGCCGTGCATTGGTTTTTCATAAAGTATTCGCATTAGTAGGAATTGTATCCATCCGCGTTCTGGATAATCGTGCCAGCAACCGCAATTTTTTGGACCACACATGATTATCAGCGGAATTATATAACAGTGTTACATATATAAGTGTTATGTAAGGCAGGGCAGAGCATTAGATTTAAGAACTCAAACATAAATTTCTATGCGGAGGAAAATCAATTGGCAAATGAGAGCCAAAAAAGTGAATGTGCCCATGAATGGAAAGCTGAAGGGTTAACCCAAGACAAGTCCCATGTGAAACTTGTTTGTGTAAAATGTGGCAAAACCAAAGAGGTAGAACTCTTTCCATAAAATGCAAAACTGTCCAGAAGGTTGATGCAGTCAAAATGGGCGAAGGCGTTGTCAAAATCAGAAGCTGGAAAGAGTTTAAACGTCTCGCAGAAGAGTTAAAAGTTAACTCCATCGTCTACAATATTGAGCAGGATGGCTTATCACCCAACAGAGAGCTTACAAATTTGAGGCTTATACTGCCTTCTGGCAAAGCCTACTATGTGCTAATAGACTTTGCTAAGGGCGAAACGCTAAAGGAAACAGGCATACCACTCGGAAAAGATGCCAAGGGAAACCGCTACATAAGGGAAGAAGACGTTAAAGAAT
>JARYMR010000084.1 GCA_029907045.1 Candidatus Bathyarchaeota archaeon | reverse complement strand
AAGCCCATGCGAAAAAATAAGTGGCTTACTAACAGTTCACACATTACAAGAGGCTGAGGAATGCCACACATACAACTTCAAAATAGTAATAAAATTTTCATGCCAAAAAGAACATCCCAGAACAATAGGCTTCTGGAAAAACCAATTCGACAAAGCGCTATGCAAACCAGGCAAACCACAGATAGACCCAGACACCCTTGAAAACTACCTATACCAAATAAGTGACCAATCGCCAATCTACGAATTCACAGGCACGCGCAACCAAAAATTCCAAAACGCCTCAAAAATCCTTAGCGCACCATGGTACTCAAACATGGAAGCAAAACTAAAAGCCCAACTGTTGGCTTTATGGCTAAACTATGTGGCAGGATGGACAGAAGGTTGGACGCTTAACGACATGACCGCTGGGGAAATAATCCAAGGCTCAGAAGACGCATTAATAAACCATAGAACAAGCGAATACAGATACTGGAAAGACCTCTGCGACGACTTCAACAACCTAGGATAACCAATTTCTCCATTTACCAAACAACTTTACTACAATAAAGAAGCAAAACATTTTAAAAAGAAACATCATTCAATACGATAAAGCATAGGTCGCAAACCACACATGAAAAAACCACCAAAAACAATAGTCCTAATCCTTCTCTTCACAGTTTTAACTCTACTCTCAATTTTAACCCTTTACACGACATATCAAACTCCAATAGAAGAAACCATAACCCAAACCCTATGCACATACAGAAGCATAGCAGACTATGATTATACGGCAATACTTCAAACACCAAACATAATCTACAATAACAAAACAACATTAAAACAGGCGAAGGAATAATCTACACAAAAATAACCCGCCAAATCAACCTAACCCTAACATACACTTTCCACACAACGCTACCATCAGAAGCCACAATCACATATACTACAACTCAAACGCTAAAAACATCAGTTATCCAATATCAGATAAACCAAACGTCACCCCAGACAACAAACGAAAAACAAATCCAAATTGAACTAGCCCAAATAACCAAAACAGAACTAGATCCAATATTAGCAAAAATCTCATCAGAAATGGGGATCACGCCACCTCAATACTACACAATAGAAATAACAACGGAATTCACCATAAACGCCAACACCGCAGTCAGCCCAATTTACCAAACCTTTACACCAACAATCACAATAACATTCCAACGCTCAGACCAAGGCGAAATAACCACAATAAGCGATCTATACCAAACAAAAACAGAAACAATAACAGAAAACCAAACGATAACCCACCAAGACATAATAAACCGACTCTACGCATCATACAGCCTAACCACAATAGCCATAGCAGGACTAGCCTTCTCCACATATTTTCACACCAAAACAAAACCAAAAACAAAAGAAACTCCGCTGGAAAAACTCATAGCCCCATACAAAGACTTGATAATAGAAGCCGCAGAACCACCAAAAACCCCACAAGAAACCACCATAATAAAAGTAGAAACAATAAAAGAACTGGCAAAAACAGCAGAAATCCTAGCAAAACCAATAATTCTAACAAGAAAACCCCAGCCAACATTAACAATAATAGACCAAAACACCACATACCAACACATAATAGAAACCAAATAACCCACTTATACCCAAAACTTTTACCCAACAAAAACCAAAAATAACAACAAAGGCGAAACAAAATTGTCAACCATAAGCAACACGATAAAAAGAACAAGCGATATCCTAAAAAACGGAGCCACAAAACAAATCCTAGAATACGAAAAAAGCTTCTCAGCAATCAAAAACCTCTACAACACTTTACTCTCAAACTTAATAAAAACAAACTTCAACCAAAAACAAGCCCACCAAACAGCAAAAAACTTCTTCGGAACTACAAACTTACGCTTTGCAGGCATAGACGGAACCATGTACTCAAGACCTCTCTTTGACCTAGTCATATTCTTCGGAGGAGCCTACGCCTCAATGGGTACCATAACCATCCAAGAAAACAATAAACCACAAATCGAATATGATGAAAAGACCCTTCAACAAACAGCTGGCGTATCAAGCGTAGTCCCCATATACGTAAACGAAATCCCAGACATAGACCAAACCTTTTTCGCCGCAGAACAACCAGAAGAAATAAGCCTAAACAAGCCATTAATGGATGAGACAATAATAAACAATGCAACCATCGCTAACTGGATAATGACCCTTGCAGAATACTACTTGGCTTATAAGCTTGTCACAGACCAAAACCAAAAAACCCACATAGTCCTCCTTGACAGAAGCCTATCCATAGAAAGAGCAAGCCTCCTCTACGACACATCAAAACGGGAATTATGGGAAAAGAAAAGCAGCATACTAGGCTACAAAATAGACAACGAAACAATAGACATCAACGACCTAACCATAGCAAGACAATACGTTTACAACCAAGCCTTGGGTTTGCCACCGCCAAGGGCAGACTACCTACGCTATGCAATAATTCACTTAGCTAAACAAAAGGAAGTCCTAACAGAAAAACAAATTCTAAAAGATTTTGGCATAACAGACGAGAAAAGAGCAAAAAGGGTGAAGAGATACGTTAAGCATTTGGTGAAAAGGGATATTTTAAAAGAGAAAAATGAAACCTACATCCTGAAACCAAAGTATGCCACAACATGGGAACGCATCAAAAAACTTGTAACCAGCCTCGGCGACCAATTTTTTTTCACAAAAACCTCGGAAACCGCAAATCTTATGAAGATTTTGAAGGATGGAAAAGAGCATTGGCTTACAACCCTTGATATCGCTTTTCTAACGCTTTTCACATTGCAAATGCTTATGGAAGAGTGCTGGAAAAGGCACATTTTGCTTATAGGTATAACGAAAGATACGGCAGCAAGGGATTTCAAAAGACAACTCATCCCAATAATGAATAATGAAAGCTTGTTAAAGGCAAATATCACGCCTGAAGAATTCGAGAAACTGCCAAACACAGACCGCATGATACTCCAATCCACAAGCATCTTCAACCCAGAAAAAATTAAGCCGCCATGGAGCCTAATCGAATACGATTCAGCCTACAGAACAATGGTTCCAGACAGACAAAAAAGGAAAGGATACGTGTCTGGCGCCATAAAAAACAAGATAGGCTTGGAGAAAACTTTCCTAAAAACTTATGTGCAATTAAGCCAAGCCAAAACAGACCCACTTTTGCGCAGCAACGTCCTCTTGGTGGACCGTTTGGTTTATCCGGAATATGATTATAAGCCAGAAAATGTCGTGGAGTTTTGGAACGAACTCAGCGATGGAACAAAAGAAACCGTGGAAACCATTTTGTTTGTGGACAAGGATGTTCCTAATGAAATTCAGAATTTGGTGATGGTTGTTTTGGAGGCGATGGCGCCTTCCAGCATTCCAGAAGCCTTCGGCCACAACAAACCATTGTTTATTGCTGATAAGGTTGCAAAGTGGAATTACAACCAGTTCAAGCGCATTGTGGATACGACGGCGGATTGGATGCTCAATAACCATAAATTGAGAAAGTTCATATTTTACATGAGCACCTTTAGGGAAAGGAGGGCCACGATTGAAGCCGCAAGGAGAGAACAATTTTAACAGCTTCTGCTTCACAGATTTTGATGGCAGATTCCGCGCTAGGCTAGCTGCCGTGATTCCAAGATTTTTTGCAGCAGCCGAAGAAACTAAGCTTGCAGGCACAAGTGCCCGCTATCAATGTCGCATTAAGGTGGAGTATCAAAAAGATTTGATGGGGCTTTTGGAAGAGGGTATGCTTTTGGCTGTTAAGAATTTCAAGCAGACTGAGGGAGATGCGGAGAGGTTTACGCTTATGGAGATTAGCCGCGTTTGGCCTGAACATTTTGGTTTGCGGGGTTTGTCTGATCATGGTTATTATCCTATGCAGTTTGAGATTATTGAGCAGTCTGAGGAGGATTGGCAGACAGATGATAAGTCTACGATGATGGTTCAGATAGATGCCATACCAATAAATTATGACTTGATTGTTAATGGAAAATGTGAATTCGAGTTTGTTAAGGGCTTCTCCTATCCCGTTGTGGGCAGTCCAGCCTATCTTTTGAATGGTGAAATGATAAATCGCATGTATAACCAGAAAATAGCGGAAAAGTTAGGAATAGACCCGTCTAAAACTGTCAGCGATGCCCGTGCGGATCCGAGGCTTGGTTTAATAAAAATGTTTCAAGCAAGCAAAACCATCATTCCCATATATGTGGATTTTGAGAAGCTTGTGCGCTACCATTTTGGCGTTTTCGCTTTTACGGGCGGTGGAAAAAGCAATTTAATGTCAAACATTTTGAGACGGCTGTTGTATCATACTGAGCAAACGAAGATAGTGGTTTTTGACATAAGCTGCGAATACGTATTCCTTCTCTTGGACATTTTAACAGACCCAACAGTTTCTGCAAAGGTTATTATGGAAAATAGGATAGACTCCTTAGAGCAGTTCTTCAACTCTGTTGTCAAACCAAGGGAGTACGAAACTGACGAGCGGATTAAGAAGGGATTAAAATGCATAATGGATCAAGGCAGACTCTTCTACTACAAAAGACCTAGAGGGAAAGTTCCAACTTATAGCGAGTTTATGGAAGAGTTAAGCGACCAGAGAAAGGGTTCTGCTGACAAGCCAAATTATATGAATGCTATTGACGAGATTCGCGATGCCATTTTGGAGTATATTGAGGAGCATGGGCTTATGGAAAATCAAGAGGTCAGCGAAGATTTCGTTAAATTCATAGACCAAGTAGCCAGAGCGAAAGTGGAAGAGTTTAAGGTTCACGAAAAAAGCCAACTTTATGCTTGGGCAACCACGAGAAGCATGCTTTTGGATAGGGTAAAGAGGCGAAATGAAAGGGAAGAGAAAGAGACAGGTGGATTAGCCATAGAAAAAATTCGAGAGTTGTTGGAAGACAAAACAACAAGACTTATTTGCATTTCAATTTCAGACCCTTTCACAATAAAGGACCTTGTGGTAACGCTTACGCAAGATTTGCTTGTGAGGAGAAAACGCAAATTCCAAGTAAAACCATACATCCTCCTCGTTTTCGATGAAGCCCAAGAATTTATACCAAGCGGAGGCTCTGGCATTGATGCGAAGTGTTCTGGGCATGTGGAAACATTGCTTAGGCAAGGAAGAAAATATGGTTTAGGCGTTTGCATAGCCACGCAGCGCATAGCCTACTTGAACACAAATGCCTTACAACAGCTTCACACATATTTTGTGGGCACCTTGCCACGCCCATACGACCGCCAGCTCGTAAGCGAAACCTTCATGATAGATAAGGGCATATTAGAGAAAACCTTAGAGTTTGCGCCCGGCGAATGGCTATTGTCAAGTTATATAGCAACTGGAATGGAGAACGTGCCAATATTCATAAAGGCGGACAACGCAGAAAACGAGATAGAAAAATATCTTTCGGCAAGCAAAAGCTGACTTTATGCCGTTGGTGTTGTTGGTTTCGTTATCCCGCATTTTTTGAGCAGTTTATTCCATCTTTCATCCGTTATTCTTTGTATTTCATTTAGCATTTTCTCGAATTGCGGAGTAAACAAATGCCTAAACCGTCCCTGCACTTCCAAATACTCCTTAACAGGCTTTTTCTTCTGCGAACTCAAAGCCATAACCTTGCTTGGCGCCGAAAGCTGGTATTCGCCGTTTACTGCTTCCCATAATGGAAATATGCACGTTTCAACTGCCAAACGCGAAAGTTCTATGGTTTTTGCTGGATCGCTTCGCCATCCGCGTGGGCATGGCGCAAAAACATGCAGAAAAGCTGGTCCATTCACTTCTAAGCCTTTTCGCACTTTTGTTATTAGGTCCCGCCAATAATATGGCGATGCTGTTGCCACGTATGGCATTTCATGCGCTACCATAATGTCTGCTATGGGCTTTTTCGGCTCCAACTTTCCTGGTAGAACCGTGCCTGCTGGTGATGTTGTGGTTGATGCGCCTAGGGGGGTTCCGCCGCTTCTTTGGATTCCAGTATTCATATACGCCTCATTATCGTAAAGCACAAATAAGAAGTCATGTCCCCTTTCAACTGCTCCGCTTAGGGCTTGGATGCCAATGTCGTATGTGCCGCCGTCTCCAGCCAAAGCGATAACGTCTATGTGCTCCTGTTTTATTCTTCCCTTCTTTTTCATTATTTTTATAGCTGTCTCAATTCCAGAAGCGTTTGCAGCTGCATTTTCAAAGGCTGTGTGAAGCCATGGTAACGCCCAAGAAGTGTATGGGTATATGGATGATACTACTTCCATACAGCCAGTAGCGTTAGTCACTATTGTTGGTCCTCTAACGGCTTTCATTATGAGCCTTAAAACTGTTGCTGGTCCGCAGCCTGCGCATGCTCTATGTCCAGATAAGAAGAGGTTTGGTTTTTCGGCTATGTCTTTTGCGGTGAATTTCCATTCAGAAAACATTTTTTCACTCATCCTTTTTCACTCCCTTAAACCAACATAATTTACCATTTTTTCAACACGTCCTGTTTTGATTATCGTCTGCAAATCCTCATATATGCCTCGTATTTGAGTTGGACTTGTGTCTCTTCCACCCAAACCATAAACATAATTTACCACGTAAGGACGCTCCTTCAAATCGTA
>JARYMR010000083.1 GCA_029907045.1 Candidatus Bathyarchaeota archaeon | reverse complement strand
AACCAACTACGCTCTCGAAGCTGTTCGCTTAGACAAGCAGGGTTCCCGTGGTATGGCAATAACCATGTATCAAAAGGCTATTGAAAGCCTCCTAAAACTTGTACAGTTATACCCCGAATACAGCCTAAACAAAGTTTACATACAAAGAGCCATAGCCTACCAAGAGAGAATAAAGGCTTTGCAGGGTGCAACGCCCATGCCACCGCAAGAGGAAGCCGCTAACGTTGAAGCTGGCGCCAAAACCAGCCAAGGAAAGTCAACCTATGAAGAATTAATAGTTACTGAAAAACCAAACGTGAAATGGGAAGAAGTTATAGGCTTGGAAAATGCAAAGAAGGCAATTAAAGAAGCCATAGTTTATCCGGTTCAAAGACCAGACCTCTTCCCCTTAGGCTGGCCGAGGGGCATATTATTGTTTGGTCCGCCTGGGTGTGGAAAAACTTTGTTGGCTGCGGCTGTTGCCACAGAAATAGATGCCACTTTCATTTCTATTGATGCAGCCTCAATAATGTCCAAATGGTTAGGCGAAGCCGAACAAAATGTTGCAAAACTTTTTGGTTCAGCTAGAAAATCAGCTTTAGAAGGAAAACCCGCCATAGTCTTCATTGACGAGTTAGATTCTCTCATGGGACGACATTCAAATGAGGTTGGCGGGGAAGTTCGGGTTCGAAACCAATTTTTGAAAGAAACAGACGGCATTATAGATAAGGGTAAGAACCTTCACGTTTACGTTATTGGAGCAACAAACAAGCCTTGGGATTTGGACTGGGCTTTCATTAGGAGATTTCAGAAGAGAATTTTGGTGCCGCTTCCAGACCATCACACGCGTTTGATGATGTTTAAGCTTTACACGAGCCATTTGAAGCTTGCTCCAGACGTTGACCTACACGAGTTAGCCAGAATTTCTGAAGGCTTTTCTGGAAGCGACATAAGAGACGTTTGCCAATCAGCCCAGCTAAAAATTATAGGCGAATTCTTTGAGTCTGGTCAAGCGGCTAACAAATTAGCGAAGCCAAGATTCTTGACAATGGATGATTTTAGACAAATATTGGAAGAGCGGAAGCCAAGCGTTTCCCTTGACATGCTGGCGCTTTATAATAGGTGGTTTGAAGCTTTCAAAGCGCTCTAAAAGGGAGGTGTCAATGGAAAAAGCCCTTTAAGTTGGGTGGAAAGGTTTGGAGAAAATCTCCTTCTTCTTTTAAAATATCTCCTTTCTCCCCCTTAAACAAAATCTCCAAACCTCCACAAACCAACTAAGGCAATCCTTTGACAACCTTCTCCACAATTTCCGTAATTTTTTCTGGATTTTTCATCAAATCCACGTATGGAATTTTCGGATACACTGCTTCGGTTGAAAATGGTCCAGTGAAAGCTAATAAGGGCTCAAAGTTTTTAATAGCTTCTGAGGCTTCTTCAGCGAATTTTACAACAGCAATTTTGTATATGCCTTTATCTTTGCCTACAAGTTTTCCGAATCCTTCAACAAAAATTATGTCATGACCCTTACATTTTTTCAGAATTTCTTTTAAAGAAAAATTTTCTGTATCCGTCTTTTCTATGGTTGCTATTTCGTTTGAGGCTACGCTTATGATTGTTTTTGCTCCTGACTGGGCAAATCTCCAAGTGTCCTTTCCAGCCTTGTCAATTGTGAAGTTTGGTTCTGGAATATGCTTTATAGCTGCGATTTTGTAGCCTCTTTTTGTTAACTCTTTCGTTATGGTTTCTATTGTTGTTGTTTTTCCAGAGCTTTTGCTTCCAACCACAGCAATAACTAATGGCTTTTTCATTTCATTTCTTCCTTGAAAATTTTTTCCAATGTCTTCTTGTTTACGTGAAGTTTTTCTGAAAGCCCCTTAACCCATTGTATGTAAATTTTAAAAATGTTTTGCAGTATTTCCGCCTTTTCCTTTTCGCTTAAATCCTTTTCTTCCGCAAGCAATAAAGCAAACCATTTTCCCAAATCTGAAAGCCTATAAGATTTAACCCATATTGTGCGTTTTTGTTTTTCTGTTTTCTCCATTTTTTCTTCTAAAACTCCAAGTTTCGTCAGCGTTTTTAAATGCTCAATTATTGTTTTGTTGGAGTAGGAAAGCTTTTCAATCAATTCTTTCTGGTAAATTTTGTTTGAAATTCCTTGCTGTATAGAATACTTTAAAATATCCACCGCAGCCTTGGAACCAAAAATTGCTGACAACATTTTATCCTTTTGTTTCGTCGGAAGAAAAACTACATAAGGGTAAATTTCACTCATAAGCCTTTTCACCCTTTAATATAATCTTCAAAATCTAGAACGCTTAATCAGCTTTTAATTTCTTTCCTTATTGTCCGCTAAGTTTTGGATTTTGCAAAGAAAACTTTTCCAATAGCCATTATAACGCCTACACCTATGACCGTGGCTATAAGCGTGAATGTTATACGTTCAACTGTGGCTATTGGAATGGAAAGCATAAAGAAATCCCCTAATGTTGGGTTGGCAACAATTTGATACACCCAATTAGCTATTGGGCTGCTCGCTGAAAATCCCAAGTTTATTGACATGCCTATATTTCTGAGGGCGTCTCTGAGGGCTTTCATGTTGACAACATAATTTACTGCTGTGATAAACATTACGTTACCCCACATGTGGTCTGCCATTACGCCTACGAAACTTGCAATTCCAACACCTAATGTTACAAAGCTTTTAGAAGTGCTGTTTACGAAATCGAAGACTCTGTTTCTGAAAATTAGGATTAGTATTAAGGCTGGGACATGTAGGAAGAAAGGATAAAAGGGCGCTTCAAACCCTATTGGCGTGAGATACCAAAGGGCAATTAAAACCGCAAGCAAAACAGCAGCGCTCTTCCAGCTTGCCCATCTTGTTCGTCGCGTAAGGAAACCCCCACATAATGCTGCAAAGGCTCCTGCGGGAATAAGTAACAAGCCTAATACACTGGATGTTGGAATTATCCAAGCGATAATATTGCCTATAATAACAGCTAAAGCGCCAATCCAAGGTCCAAGAAGAATTCCCGCTAAAGGATACAATGGAACTGAAAATTCGATATCTCCAGATTGAATTCCCAGCGATATAGGAATGCCTGGAAGTCTTGTGATTATGGCTATCAAAGCGGCAAATAAAGCAATTAACGCCGTGTCCTTTGCTGAGATTCTAATTTTTCTGGGAGTTGTTTGCTGTGTCATTTTTTACACCGGATATTAGAAAACTACATAAAATCCATAGGCTAAAAACTTTTCGCAAAAATTAAAAAGAATCAGCTTTATTCTTTTTCAACCCATCTTTTGTATAGGAATATTCCAATAATGTATAATATGGTTGCTGAGGCTGCAAGCGTTATAATCGGCTGAAGCAACTCATTTAACGTAACATTTCTAATCATTACGTCTCTTATGGCTTGGGCTGCATAGGTCATTGGCACGATTCTGCCCACTTGTTGAAGGTATTCTGGAAGGTATTCAAGTGGGAAGTACATTCCAGTGAACCATTGAAGCACTATGCCTATTGTTGTGGCTGCTCCTGATGCTTCTTGGGGAGACCTTCCAATGCACGAGATTAGTAAGCCTATGGCTATGCCGCTCATCGAACCCAAAAACAGTATTAACGTTAGCAGTGGAAGGTTCCAGTTTACGTTTGGGTTAAGCACTAAAAAGCCTAAAGCAGCTATTATTAAGATTGTTATGGCTGTTTGGAAAAGGGAAGCAAGAGTTTTTCCAAAAAGCATGCTTAACGGATGAATCGGAGAAGCCCTAATACGTTTAAGTGTTCCCCTTTCCCTTTCGTATACGATTGCACCTGTGGAAACTACCATGCTGGAAAACAAAAGCGGATAACACAACATACCTGGAAGAATGTACTCTTTATAGCCGACCTTCTCCCGCATTAATGATGCTTCCTCAACAACAGATATGGGTTCGCTGAAGTTTGTATTCAGTTGTTTGTAAAATTCGGTGAAGAAGGTTTTGATTATATCCCTAACAATTCGAGCCACGTCTGGATTAGTTTCATCCACAGCCAATAAAACATGCGCTGGTCTCTCCATTGTAAGATTTGTTGAAAAATCTTCGGGAATTGTGATAACAGCGCGGATTTCCGTGGCATTTAAAGCCTTTAACGCTTCAGTTTTGTTTTCGAAAGTTTTTACATTGAAAACTTCGGTTTGATTAAGCCCTGCAATGACGTTTGTGGCTATTCCATAGATGTCAGAAGAGTCTTGGTTTACTACGCCTATGTTTGCTGTGAAGGGGACTTCTCTTCCAAAAATGGCGGAGAACAAAAGCATTACAAGTACTGGAAAGGCTATTGTCCAGAAAAGTGTTCCTTTCTCTCTGTAAAATGTGCGAATGTCTTTTATGGCTACGCCAATTATTGGGTTCATTTAGATGCTTCCTCCAAAAGTTTTCTTCCAGTCAACCTTACGAAAACATCCTCTAATGTAGGCTCTGAAACCTCAATTTTCTCCGCTAAAACATTGTTGGAAAGAAGCATGTTTGATATTTCTGGCATAATTTTCCATGGGTCAACAGCGAAAATTTGTATGTCCCCATCTTTGAAAGTGTAGCCGTAGGGCTTTAGCAGTTTTAATGCTCTTTCTGTTTGGTTTTCTTTTACTCTTATTAGTATAGAGGCTTTTCCGCCCACTTTTTCCTTAAGCGCTTGCGGCTTGTCTATGGCTACTATTCTTCCATTATCAATGATGGCGACTCTGTCACAGAGCTCATCAGCCTCATACATGTCATGAGTTGAGAGGAGCACAGTTTTTCCATCACGCTTAAGCATTTTTATTGTTTCCCAAACTCTCTCTTCACGTTCGGGTCGAAACCAACTGTTGGTTCGTCTAAAATAACCATTGGCGGGTCATGAATTATCGAAGCAGCCAGATTTGCTCTTCTCTTCATTCCTCCCGAAAGTTCCTTCGCCTTCTTTTTTATGAACTCACCCATGCCTAAAACCTTTAAGAGGAACTCTACCCTTTCCTTAAACTTTTTTGAGGATAGAGAATAAAGAGAAGCTGTAAAACTGAGATTTTCATATACGCTTAACAAGTCGTAGAGTAAGGTTTCTTGTGGGCAGAATCCAATTAAACTGCGAATTTTATATGCGTCTTTAGCCAAATCCAAACCCAAAACCGTTATTTCTCCCTTATCAAATCTTCTCAAACCGCAAAGTATCTCGATCAAAGTGGTTTTTCCAGCACCGTTTGGTCCCAAAAGCCCAAAAATTTCGCCAGTTTCAACAGTGAAAGAAACATCGTCAAGAGCCTTAACTTCGCCATAATGCTTTACTAAACCCTTAACCTCGATGACTACCTCGTTAACCAACACTTATTCAACCCTAACTCAAATTTGAAGCATCCTTCAACTATCATCTTCAACTTAAAAGCCTTTTCTACAATTAGGCAAGAAGATAAAAGTTAATTAAATAATGTTGCACAATTTACCTTTCAAATGTGTGTTAGACATGGATAAGCCAAAACTGCGTGTGACATTGCTTACTGGAAGGACAATAGAGCAAGGTGTTGGAAAGGAGCGGGGAAAAGCTTCAAAGGAGTATGTGGAAAGCGTTTCTATCTGTTTTATGGATCCTGAAGATTTGAGGAGGCTTGGCATAAAGGAGAAGACTAATGTTATGGTTTCGACGGATTATGGTTCAGTTGTTGTTAAAGCTTTAAAGTCTCTGAGGGCGCCTCATCCAGGTTTGATTTTTATTCCTTATGGTCCATGGGCAAATGTTATAGTCAATCCTGAAACTCATGGCATTGGAATGCCATCCTTTAAGGGAATTCCTGCAGAAGTCGAACCCGCACCAGACAAGCCAATTTTAAGCTTAGAAGAGCTTCTTAGGATAGAGTTTGGGAAGGAATCTAAATGACTGTTATTAAGGCTGTGACATGCCCAATTTGTGGAAGCTTATGCGATGACATAGAATTAACAGTTGAAGATGGAAGGATAATTAAGGTTAAAAATGGCTGTGCCATGTGTGAATCGAAGTTTCTGGGCTACAACAGCGAGCATAGACTTTTAAAGCCTTTGATAAGGAAGAATGGGGAACTTGTTAAGGTTTCAATGAAAGAGGCTGTTGGAAAGGCAGCAGAAATTTTGGCAGAAGCCAACTATCCCATCCTATATGGTTGGAGTTCAACAAGCTGCGAAGCCATAGGCTTAGGCATCGAATTAGCGGAAGAGGTTGGAGGCGTAATTGACAACACATCAGTAGTTTGCCACGGTCCATCAATTTTAAGTATTCAAGAAATTGGCATTCCATCATGCACGTTAGGGCAGATTAGGCATAGGGCGGATCTTGTCGTTTATTGGGGAAGCAACCCTTGGAGTGCCCATCCACGCCACATAGAAAGGTATACAGCCTTTTCAGAAGGACGCTTCGAAAAAAGTGCATGGAGAGGCTACTTAAACAAAATTAAAGCGTCAATTGTTAGGAAGAAAATTGAAAGCGCAATCAGAAGAGTGTTTTTTAAGGGAAAGCCTTCTGTTTCAGCATACATTAGGAATGAGCCTCCTTCAACTCTTCAGAGAGAGGGTAGAAAACTCATAGTGATTGATGTTAGAAAGACAAGGTCTGCTGAAATTGCCGACTATTTCATTCAAGTTGAGCCTAACAAGGATTATGAGGTTCTCCAAG
>JARYMR010000082.1 GCA_029907045.1 Candidatus Bathyarchaeota archaeon | reverse complement strand
GTTATATAGAAAATTCTGTCTTCACGCTTTAGGTCTGTGTGGAGAATTAACTCTTTAAGGTGGTTTATGAGAATTCCAGCGGCTCCTTGAACCATGCATTTTGGCTTACCAGTAGTCCCAGAAGAAAACATTATGTATACTGGATGATCTGCGGGTAACTGTTCAAATTTAATCTCATTTTGCCCTTCTGAGGATATAAAATCGTTATAGTTTACTGATTTTGGAACGTTTGTAAGGTTAGGCTTTTCCGCCACGTAAGGAACTACAACAACTTTTTCGAGAGAAGACACTCCCTTAACAATTTTTTTAACATTAGCCAAAACATCAAAACTTTTTCCCTTATATGGATAACCATCAACAGTAAACAAGACTTTGGGGTTTATTTGGCTAAAGCGGTCTATGACAGCGCTTGGACCCAGCTCTGTGCCGCATGAAGACCATATGGCGCCGATGCTTGTTGCTGCAAGCATGGCAATTGGCGTTTCAGTAATGTTCGGCATGTAAGCGGCTACACGGTCTCCTGGGCTGACTCCGATTTCGCGCAGCGGTTTCGCTAATTGGGCTACTGAACGATAAAGTTGTTGGTAGGTTAGTCTTTTTGTTTTTTGGTTCTCGCTTCTGAATATGAAAGCAGGATGAGCATCTCTATGTTTTAAGAGGTTTTCTGCAAAGTTAAGCCGAGCGCCTACAAACCATTTTGCGCCGGGAAACTTGCTTAAATCCTCAACTACCATTTCGTATTTTCGGGAAGCCTTTATTTGGGCGAACTCCCACATGCATCCCCAGAAGCTTGGAATATTTTCGATGGACCATTTATAGAGCGCATTGTAGGAGTCTATTTTTAGGTTATATTTTTTGTTTATAAATTCGATGAAGCGGGTTATGTTAGCCTTTTTTATGCATTCTTGCGAAGGCGTCCATAGAGGCTTTCTCATGCACTTCACCAACTTGAATATTAAGAAATTTTTATTGTTTTGTTGTTTCTAAAAATTTTTCAGTTTCAGGTTTTATGGCTAATTTTGGTTTTTGCTTTGTGACTTGTTCAACTATTTTCCAGAATTCTTCTTCCGTCAAGCCCTTCCTTAAATCCCTCATAAGTTTTTTTATTTGGTAAAAAGTCATCTGTGTTCCGCCTTTATCTTGACTTTCCTGCACGTTCTTTACTCTTCTAACTATTTCGTCTATCTGCCATAGTGTTGCTTTGATTCCTGCTGATGCCAAGCGGTTTTCAACAAGATGTCTTCCGCTTTGTTTTCCAATGTAGAAAGTAGTTTCTCTTTCTATAATTTCTGGTGGAAAAGGCTCATATATGAGGGGATGAGCCAACATGCCGTGGATGTGCTCGTCCATTTCATAAGAAAAAGCGTTTTCACCGATTATTGGCTTATGATATTGTATGGGCAGTGCGAAACTTTTCTCAACCAACTGCCCAAGTCTATAAAGCTTCTTCAGGTCCAAGCCCGTATCTACATTATAAAGGAGTTCTAAGGCGACTACAACTTCTTCCATGGGTGCCAATCCAGCCCTTTCTCCAAAACCAGCAACACAAGTATGCACATAATTTACGCCTTCCTCCACTGCGGCTAGGGTGTTGGCTGTTGCTAATCCGAAATCGTTGTGGCAATGAACTGAGAGGGGGATTTCCCTACTGAACTTTTGTGATAAGCCATCCTTTACGTGGGATATGAGATAACGCATGGATAATGATCTTAAAAAGCCCACAGTATCTGCAATTACCAATCGCTCTGCTCCAGCCTTTACGGCTGCTTCAAAAATTTGTAAAATGTCCTCGAGGGGTGTTCTTGAAGCATCCTCCAAAACAAAATCCACGGTTGCCCCCTGTCTTTTTGCATATTGGATTGATTCAGCGGTTTTTTCCAAAACCTGCTCTTTACTCATTTTGAGCCTATAATTTAGATTTAGTCCGTTAAAGGGCGTGAATATTAGAATTTCCCTTATGCCACATTCTAGGCAAGCATCTATGTCACTTTTAATTATGCGGGCTGAGGCTGCAAGGCGTGCATTTTGAAAGCCTTCATTGGCAATTCTTCTAACATCATTTTTCTCTTCGTCTGATAGGGCTGGGAATCCGACAGTTATTAGGGAAACTCCCATCTCATCCATCATTTTGGCAAGTTTAACCTTCTCAACATATGTTAGGAAGACTGTTGGGGTTTGAGTTCCTTCCCTGAGGGTTTCATCCCAAACAAAAACTCTTTCTGGAAGCTTTGGAGGCAAATTCTTTCTATAATGATTGTAGTTTGCGATTAAACCCTGAGCCTCAAGTTTCTTAAAGATTGTTTTCCTCATTTAACACACTTTCCAACAATTAAACCGCTGCGCATCTAATAATTTAACAGCCATTAATATAAAATTGACTTAGCCACCCTCACCGTAAACCTCAATTATTTAGGAGCAAATTTCCATAAGGCAAATCAAAGGTGAAGTGTATGAATTTATTTGAGGCTGTTGAAAAGAGAAGGAGCATCCGAAAGTTTAAGCCAGAACCAGTCAAGGATGCTGATTTGAAAAGGATTTTAGAGGCTGGACGTTTAGCCCCTTCCGGCGGGAACCGTCAGCCATGGTATTTCATAATTGTTAGGGATACGAAAACAAAGAGGGCATTATCCATAGCCGCAAATAATCAAAAGTTCATTGCAGACGCTGATGTTGTGATTGTAGCTTTGGGCGATCCAAGTGTGTCTTCAACAAAGATGCCTTACACGCTCTCAACAACAAGAATACCTCATTTACAAGACCCGATGATAGCCATAGAACATATGATTCTGGCTGCGACCGCCCTTAGGTACGGAACTTGTTGGATTGGAGCTTTCAACCAAGAAGAGGTTAAACGGATTTTGAAAATTCCTGAAAATTTAGCAGTTGTTGCCTTGCTGCCCATAGGGGTTCCAGATGAAAGCCCGCCTCCAAGACCGAGAAAGGCGTTTAAGGAAATATTTTTCAGAGACTCTTATGGAGTTCCACTTGAGCTTTAAAGTTTCTTTATTTCTTTTTTGTTTTGCTTCCATGATCACATAATTCTATGATTGGGCATTCATGGCATTTTGGATTCTGAGCCCGGCAAGTGTATTTGGCTAAAAGCCAGAATAAACCACCTGTTCTTTCGCCTTTCTCCCATGGTATAAAATGTTTAAGCGCCTTTTGGATATCCTCATATTTGGCTTCTGGCTTCACCAAGCCTAACCTTTTTGCTATTCTCTCCATATGCGTGTCAACAACCATGACCTCAGCATACGAATGCCTTTGCGCAAGCAAAACATCAGCCGTTTTCTTCCCTATTCCAGGAAGTTCCATAAGCTTTTCCCTAGCCTCTTCCTTGGGCAAAGCCAAAACCGCTGACAAGTCGCCTCCAAACTTTTCCAAAACTGCCTTTGAAACTTCCTTAATCCTTTTTGATTTAACATTGTATAAGCCTCCGCTTCTAATTGCCTCCCTTAAATCTTCAACTTTTGCCCCAGCCAAAACCTCGGGTTTTACTTGAAACTTTGCAGTTAATCCCTTGTAGGCTCTGACACAGTTTATTTCGCTTGTGTTTTGGGAAAGAACAGTTATTATCAAATTTTTAAATGGGTCTTTTGAAACTTCTTGCGGATATTCCACCGGCCACCAGTATCGGCCATATTTTTCCTCCAAAACTGGAATATATTTCGGGTCTAAAACCTTCATTATCACTTTTTCCCCACCTATAGTTTATGTGCAATTAGCGAATATAATTGTTGGCAATTTATCAAGAAAGAGTTTTATACAGTTTCAAAATTATTCTGCAATAACTTTGGTGATAAAACTTGGATTTTGAATTAACCACTGAACAGAAAATGATTGTGGAGGCAGCGTCTGACATAGCCAAAGACTTCGGACCAGAATACTGGCGAGAGAAAGACAAAAAACACGAGTTTCCAGAAGACTTTTGGAAAAGCCTCGTAGATGCTGGTTTTCCAGGAATAATAATTCCAGAAAAATATGGCGGTGGCGGAATGGGCATGTTTGAAATGATTTTGGCAATGGAAACCTTGGTTTCTGAGGGTTGCGGTTTGGCTGGGGAATGGTTCCTTTGTTTGTCATCTGTTTTCGGGGGCTTGTCCATAGTAAAGCATGGAAACGAAAAGCAAAAAGAGAAATATTTGCCAAAAATTGCAAAAGGTTTAGAGTTCTGCCTAGCCCTAACAGAACCAGACGCTGGAACCAACACGTTAAACATTAAAACAACCGCAATAAAAGAAGGAGACGAATATAAGGTGAATGGTCAAAAAATGTTTATTTCAGGCGCCGACAGAGCCAAAGGAATGCTTCTCGTAACAAGAACAACACCATTAGAAAAGGCTCCGAAAAGAACTTTGGGCTTAAGCCTCTTCCTTGTGGACTTGCCAAACCCAGCCATTGAAATTATCCCAATAGAAAAGCATGGAATCAACTATTCAAAAACCTTTGAAGTTTACATAAACGACCTTAAAATCCCAGCGGAAAACCTTCTCGGCGAACCGGACAAAGGATGGTATCTCCTATTAGATACGCTTAATCCAGAACGCATGTCCTTTTCAGCTGCAGCCTGCGGCTTGGGACTTTTAGCCATAAAAAAGGCTGTAGAATACGCAAAAGAAAGAAGGGTTTTTGATGCTCCAATCGGCTCTCATCAAGCCCTCCAATTTCCATTGGCAGAAGCTAAAGCAAAAATTGAGGCTGCAAGGCTTTTGAATTATAAGGCTGCATGGCTCTTTGACAAAGGGATAGAATGCGGTGCAGAAGCAAACATGGCAAAAGTAGCTGCAGTAGAAGCGGGCACAAGCGCTGTTTATCATGCAATGCAAACTTTCGGCGGATACGGCTATGCAGTAGAATATGACGTGGAAAGATGGTGGAGGGAAATAAACCTCATCCGACTGGCTCCGGTTACGCAGCAAATGGCATTAGCCTTCATCGGACAACACGTTCTAGGATTACCAAAATCCTATTAGATGAAGCATCACTTTTAAAAGGTGGAAAAGTTCTGGGTTTTACAAAAAGTCACGGATTACTTATCGTAGCAAGTTTCGGTTTCAGCTTTATCCTTATCTTCTCAACACTGCTTAAAAATGTTGGAGTTTCAAGCTTACAACAGGTTTTCTTCCGTGTAACGTTGGCTCTTCCGCTTATACTCTTGCTTATTAAGGGAAAATTCAAACTTGAAAAGAAAGACTTACCATACTTCATCCTAATAGGCTTTGTCTTCTCGGCGTTTCTCTTTTCAGCCTTGTCTTCCATAGTTTTCGGCTGTCCAATAGCCGTTTCCATAGCCCTAATTTATACGCAACCCTTCTTTACAGCAGTATTAGCCGTTCTTTCCAAGAGAGAAAGGATAACCTTGGAAAAGGCTCTGATAATTGCTGTTGGAATGGTTGGAGCCCTTTTGGCAAGCGGAATATTAACCGAACAATATTCAAACCTTAACATTACTGGAATCTCTTTTGCCTTATTTGCTGGTTTTCTTTATGCCACATACTTATTCTTTAAAAGGATGCGGAAAACAAGTTACACTCCGCTCCAAGGATTATTCAACACTTTCATGTTTGCAGCTCCATGCACACTCATTTTAGGATTAACCCTAAGGCTTTTTACAACAAACACAAACTTCATCGGCTTTTCAATGCTTGACGCATACCAACTTCTCTTGTTAACGCTATTCGCCTTTTTCAGCACAACCCTTCCATACGGCTTGCTAAACTACATCAAACCAAACGAGGTATCGCCAACAACCGAAGGAACAATCCTTCTCTTAGACCCGTTTCTCCACAATGTTTGGGCAATACTCATTTTCCAACAATACGTTTCCATAATTCGCTATTTAGGAGTGGGGCTAACGCTTCTGAGCGCCGCAGCAATACTAAAAACAAAACAAAAAACCTAGAGGAGCTATCCAATCTAGCAATGGGAAAAAGTTTAATAATTGACGTTTAAAAATCTTCAATTTCTTTGAAAACCTTTTTAACAAAAAAGCAAACAAATAATCTCGCACAATTTAGAAGGTGAAAATTATGGAAGTTAAAAGAATAGCGGTTTTAGGCGCAGGCTTAATGGGACACGGCATAACACAGGTGGCAGCGCAAATAGGCAAATACGAAGTTTACATGAGAGACATTGAACAGCGCTTCATAGATAATGGCATGAACATGATAAGGGCAAGCTTGCAAAAATTCGTTACCAAAGGACAAATAACAGAACAGCAAATGAACGAAACCTTAGACCGCATCCATCCCACTTTAGACCTTAAAGAAGCAGTTCAAAACGCAGACTTAATTATTGAAGCGGTTCCAGAAAATGTGGAGCTTAAGAAGGCAACATTTAAAGAAGTGGACATTTATGCGCCATCCCATGCCATAATAGCCTCAAACACCTCTTCAATAAGCATAACCGAACTTGCATCCGCAACAAAACGTCCAGAAAAAGTCTGTGGAATGCACTTCTTCAACCCACCACAACTCATGATACTTGTCGAAGTAATAAAAGGCGCAAAAACCTCAGAAGAAACCATACAAACAGTTTTAGAAGTAGCCCATAAAATGGAAAAGGAAACAGTCCTCGTCAAAAAAGATTGCCCAGGCTTCATTGTAAATCGTATACTAATCCCAGCCCTAAACGAAGCGGTAGCTCTCTACTGGGAAGGAATAGCCGACAGGGATGACATAGATAAAGCCA
>JARYMR010000081.1 GCA_029907045.1 Candidatus Bathyarchaeota archaeon | reverse complement strand
CTGAGAAATCTTCTAACTCTACGTGCATAATGCTTCACGGTTTCCTTAGCTAGGCCCAATTTTGCCCTCGCAAAAAGCTTAAAATTCTCCAAATCATCCTCAATATTCTCTATTCTCAATTCGGAATTCAAAATTCCGTTATTTTTGAAAATGGAGGGTTGTCGCCGGTTCAAACCCGGCCCTCGGCACTTACAGACAGTCGCGATAAAAATTTCCCCGCAAAATTCTCTTTTTTGGTTTTCTTTTTATCAGCAGAAGTTTCTTTATGTCATTCAGCATCGCTTTTCGTTAATAATCTAACCCATAACCAGTGCCTGTCATGAAACTGTTTCGCGTTCTCAAAAAGCTTCTGGATCTTAGAACTGTTTCTCAAAGCTGGGCTACATGACATTACCTTGAACGGATACCCAGAAGTACACGTAGTTTCAAGAGTGATTGTATGTGGCAGAAAAGTCTCCAATAAATGACAATGCTATTAAAGTTCAAGAAGTTGACAGTTTAAACCCTTAAGTGAGATTTAGTGCGGGGGGTTAGGTTTCACTGTCATTTAAAACTGTCACGCTCGTAAGACAAAAAGAGATGTCCCCTAAACAACGAAACTGAATTTCTGAGTTCTATTCAGTCTTATTCAAAAAATATTCTCTAAAGGGGCGGCTCAAAAATGATGATTAAAATAACCTCTATGTGTGCACCATAACGTTGAAGTGGACCTTGCAAATTTCCGCTTTATGGCCTATTGCGAGCTTCATTTTGAGTCAGGTCTCGGCAGGAAGCATGTCTCCATAACCAATGACCTATATATCTTCTTGATAAGTTGAACCCCCGATTTGCGATTCAGGCTTGGCTTCCAGTACCTTGCCCACAGGTCTCGTGCTTTCATGTCTCCGTAGCCAATCGCCCAAGCGTCACACTCAGCCTGAGAACCCCAATACGTCTATGTCAACAATCTTCTGGACTCCGTCGTCAAATCCTCCGAGGAGAATGAAGAGAGCAAGCGGTCGCTTGACCGTGCTCACCGCGTGCTCGTGAAGAATGCCCCGAATCCTACGGGCTGCATCTCTAAATGTCTGGGTGTTCTTGCTTGTAAGCATGTCATGAACATAGAACATGTCTCCTATATTGCCAGTGGCCACGAACGCCAAGGATTGGGCTACGTGCCAGATACAAGGTATTCTTCTCCCCAATTCTGCTTTCACAGAAGCTTTCCCTTTAGCCAAGAGCAGCCCATCCGACGTCTTCATCGCGACAGCGAGGTTGCCACCTGATGGACACTTCCGTGCCCACTCCACCTGAAGTAGTCGCCCCTCTGGCGTGAACATACCTGGCTTGGCGAACTCCAGCGAGCTCTTTGGAAGCGATGGATATTTGCTCGGCGTTCCAGTGTGCGGTTTTGCCCTAGCCATTGAATTCACCTGTTAAATGAGTGCGTGATGATTTTTTTAAGCTTTTTCTGCCGTCCTTCCACACTAAATGCGGGGGTGGGATTTGAACCCACCACAGCGTGGAGAAATCACCCGCAAAATCCCCTTTTTTTAGCGTTTTTCTCGAAGGTTGGCTTGTTTAAGTTGTGAAAGGTGAGAATGTTGAGCGATGAGAAGGTAATAAAGTGTCCAGAATGCGGTTGTGACCGAGTTTACAAGGATGGCATTAGATACACTCGCCATGGAGAGGTTCAAAGGTATCTGTGTCGAAATTGCGCCTACCGGTTTTCATATGGGAAACCTTGAGTCTCCCGCAAAATCCCTCTTTTTCTATTAGGAGACATTAATGGAGATGTGGAAACTTATTTTTGCTTATTTAGTGTATTTTGCTTCCTTCTGCTATGTCTTTTTCTGGTTGCAGAATTACAACGTTGCCTTTTTCGTCTTCTGCAGCCAGAATCATGCATTGGGATTCTACGCCCATGAATTTTCTTCTCTGCAAATTTAAAATAAAAGCGCATTTTTTGCCGACAAGTTGTTCTGGCTTATACCATTGCAAAAGACCAGCCACTGCCTGTCTTTTCTCTGTTCCAAAATCCACAATCATCCGTATGAGGTTACGTGAGCCTGGAATCTGGTTTGCTTCTAAAATTTTTCCAACTCGCATGTCCAACTTTTGAAATTCTTCAAACGAAATTTCCATTTTATTGCACCCTAATGCTTTTCAATTCTCAAGCGGTAAGCATTTTTAAGCTTTATGCGTTTGCCTTTTCTGCTTTATCTTTTCAACAGTTTTTGCTACGCCTTCCCAGCCTTTTGTGGTTTTTGAATGGATTATTTCAAAGGCTTCTTGTGAAGTTAAGAGGGGCAGTTCTTCTCCAACAGTTTTTCTTGTGAGGTATGCGGCTGCGCTTAAAACTTCCCCATTCAATCGCGAATCCATCAAGTCTGCTAGATGGCAGATTAGCGCTTCTATGGTGTGGGGGCTTATTGGACCGTAATGTCCATGATGGGCTGAAACAACATGAACCAGCTCTAATGGAAAACCTCTCTTAACAAGTTCAGAAATTATAAGGGATAAATGGTCCAAGTATTCGGCTAAATTTGTTGAACCATAACTTCCATTCTCATTCACAGTATAGGTTATGGGTTTGAAAATGTCATGCAACAAAACACCAGCCACAACCAAGTCACGGTTTACTTTCCCCCGATAAACCTTCTCCACAGAATCGCACAACGCCTCAGCGAGGTTTGTGGTTGAAATGATATGTTCTATATAACCGCCTGGATAACAATGATGATGCGATAAGCCAGCTGGCGAAACGTCAAGGGGCAGACCAGAATATTTTTTTCCATCTATTTCGAATGTAGGGTTTTCAAGCAATTCTACAACTTTTTTTCGAAGTTTTTTGTCTTGAATTTTTTGGGTTAATTCCTTAAGTTTTGGATTAAGCAATCTGGTTTCCTCTAATTTTATACTTGTTAAAGTATTATTGATTTTCTTTTCAATAAATTTGCCATTTCATGAGCTTTCAAAATTGGTTCCGGAATCCGATTATTACGGATGCAATGCTTAACTATTTTTATGGCTGTTTTTAACGAAATCATATGCCCAACACTAACATAAACAGGTTCGCATCCTCTTTTTGTTGTCACGACGGCGCCAATGACTTTACCATCATGTTTCAGAAAAGCAAAATCCTCCCCAGCTTTTAGGTTTTCCACCTCACCGAATAACCTACTCTTTGCAATACCAATTGTGGGTTTTCCTATGGCTAAGCCTAAATGGCTTGCAAATCCGCATCCATAAGGATGGGCAAAACCATGACCATCGACAAGAAAAACGTCTGGTGTTGTCTGCAGTTTTTTAATGCATAAAATTGATGGCGGAATCTCTCTGAAGGAAAGTAGAGTTGGAATATAGGAGAAGCGGGTTTTGTACGTGACAGTTTGCAACTCAATTAGCTTAAGAGAATCATAATCTAAAACTGCAACAGCCCCAATAGACAAGCCCTTTCCATAAGCAACATCTACACCCGCCACAAACCGAACTTTTCTGGGCAACCTATCCTCAAAAACAATCTTTTTGGATAACAGCAACTGTGCCTTATGAGCCTTCTCAACAGAAAATTTAGGCTGCATTTTTGGCTTTTCCATGCCCTTTCTTCTTCTCATGTTCTTGCAAGTTTTTCCAAGCGTTTCAACTGTTTTTCCAGTTCGCTTCTCCGTACCTCTTGTGTTATGTCTCCCCTTGTGGTTTCAATAATTTTTCTTGCAATGTCGCATTTTCTTCTAAGCCCCGGAACCAACATGTAAGCTTCATCCATAGCCATAAGTTCTACATAGATTTCATCCATTATTTGTAAACATTTTTCGCTCTTTTTTATGTCTCCTTCGCGTAAGGCGTCCAGCACAAATCGCCTATATTCTCCTATAACATCCGCCAAGCCCAAGACATAATCGACTGATGGTACATTAACTTCCTCTGGCGTTGCAAACTCGGCTAGTTCAATCAGTTTTAGAAATATGCATGCTTCTGAATATTCTTGAAGGGCGGCGCTGAATAACCCGCTATAAATGATGTCTGGGTGTGCGTTTGATGCTTCATTAAGGCTTGTGATAATTTCCTTAGCTTCTTCTATGAGCTTTTTCGCTTCTCTTAACCTTTTTTGGTGAATCATGAGGATGGCTTGTTTTGAGAGGCTTGTGGCTTTTCGCATTTTCTTTTGGAGTTTTTCTCGCACCTTTTCCTTTTCCCTTAATTCTTTCCCTATGTTTTTCAGAATGCTTCTTAAGGATGGCATGACCACTGCACCTAATTCTTCTAAAATATGCAGAAGTGGTTTATTAGATTGGTGAAGTTAACCCTAAAAATAGTAAAAAATGAGAGGTGATGGCTTAGTTTATTTTTGGCTAATTGCGGTTATGTTTGTGTAGGTTCTTTCCATTTTTCCACTAGTAGTTTGTTGTCTCCTAGTTTGAAGCTTATTTTTACGAATATGGAGTCTGCGCCTTTGAATGGGAACATGCTGTCTTCTGCTAGGTCTTTTGGTAGGTAAATGAGGAATTTTCCATCTTTTCTTCTGAATAGGCGTCCTCTTCCTTCACTAACCATTTGTTGTCACCTCAATTAAACTTTTGGTTTATTTTGGGCTAAAGGAAAACGCAGCAGACATTTAAGCTTTATTCTCATTTAATTCGGCAAAAATAGCTGAATCTCATTTAAATATAAAGATAATTGAATCATTTGCAATTTTTCTAGTGGTTGCCAAACTTTATTGGCTTTTCAAGTTTACTCAACAATACAACACGACTATCCACAGACTCATCAAAGATGTTATAGCCAGTTTCCGTTGCCAGTTTCTCTGCAAACTCTCGAATTTCCTTATAAGTTGGCATGTGCTCATAGCCTAAACGAAGTCTGGAGAATCCAACATACATGTAAGCCTTAGGCTCCACATAAGTAGGCGCAGCTTCCCCAATGAGTTTGGTATAGCCTTCTACGTTTTTCATGTTTAAACCACGCACCAGCGTTATTCGCATCACCGTTGGACATTTAAAACTGGGCAAAAAGGCTAAAGTTTCTTTCAGTTTCTCCCAAGCTTTCGGAATTTGGGGGCGGCAAACATTCTTGAATGTTTCTTTGTCTGGGGCGCAAACAGAAATGTAAAGTTGTGTTGGTTCTTGGCTTAAATTTTTTAGGCTTGAAGGTACGGTTCCATTGGAAACCAAAAATGTTGTGAATCCCCTTCTGTGAAATGTTTGAATTAGTTCTCCTATGGGTTCATAAAGGGTTGGTTCACCAGTCAAGCTTATGGCTGCATGCTTTGGAGTTAGAGCTTCTTTAAATTTTTGCATGTTTGTTTTGGGATTGCCCCTATATCCGCTTAAGATTTTGATTTGGGCTTCTATGCTTCCATTGACAATTTCTTCTGGCGAGTCCCATTTTGGAAGTTTCATTTCGTCCCATTTTATTTGGAGGTCTCCGCTTTGGGCTCTCCAACAGAAGAGGCATTGTTGCGTGCAATAAAAGAGTGCTGGGGTCATTTGGATGCATTGGTGCGTTTTTATTCCGTAAAATTTCTGTTTGTAGCATGGTCTCTCATGGATTAAAGTTTCATAAAGCCATCTGCATCTTTTAACAGCTGAATGTCTGCCAACCATATGATATTTCTGTTTCTTTAACGCTTCTATCAGTGAAGGTGGAACCAAGGCTTCCAAACATTTCACTTTTTATCAATGCATTAAGATAAAAATGTAAAAGGATTTAATAAAAGCGCTTATGTTTCAAAGCAGTATTGGATTTTTTGAAACTCACTGCAGAATTTAACCACATCCTTCTTAACGTCTTCTGGTCTTTCTTTGTCACTGGCAGCTCTTTGAATTAATTCGGCTATTTTAATCATCTCATTTTCTTTCATTCCACATCTTGTAACTTCGCATGTGCCAATTCTAACGGCACAATCAACGATAATGTTTGCTCTCTGAAGCTTCTCTGCGAAAACTCTCCCTTCCTTATAACTTCCATAATCCAATATTATCTGATGCGATTTAGTGAAACCCAAATGTTTGCAAAGGACTGGAAAACCATAATCATACAAGGTTTTAGCCAAAGCTTGAGCATTGCGAATAACCTGCGTAGCGTAGGCTTCGCCAAACTCTTTCATTTCAGCCAAAGCCAAAGTGAGTGCTGCTATGCGATTCCAATGGGCGTTGTCAACAAGGGCTGGATAAATTTTTGCTTTAATTGTTTCTCCATGATTTTTGTCTGCCAAAATTATGCCTCCTTGGGGACCAAAAAAGGTTTTGTGGGTAGAACCAAACAAAGCATGGGCTCCTTCTCTCAATGGGTCTTGAAACTGTTTACCAGCCAATAGTCCAAGGACATGGGAACCGTCAAATCCAACAACCGCATCATTTTCCACAGCAATTTCGGCTAATTCTTTTACTGGATGTGGAAATGGGATGAAGCTTGCACCAAAAATCACGATTTTAGGCTTTAAGCGCTTAATTGTTTCTTTTGCCTTTTCCACTTTTATATTCATATCATGATTTGAAAAAGGAAATGGTATGGCTTTAAGGTTGAATAGTCCCGCTAAGCCATTGGTCCACAATCCTGGATATCCACCATCCTCTGAAGAAACACACATAAGCGTGTCTTTGGGTTTTGCGAAGCTGGCTAAAAAAATCAAATCAGCTATATGCCCTGAAAGGGGACGCAAATCGGCAACTTCAGCCCTAAAAACGTCCCTTGCCAATTCCTCACCGTACTGTTCAATTTCGTCTGTGTAGCGTGTTCCCATGTAAAAATGGTCTCTTGATGTGTAACGGTTTCCAAGTTCGGATGAGAGAAGGTTTCTAACTGCTGGGCTCATAACGTTTTCTGATGGTATAAGGTTTAAACACTGTTTTCCCCGCCACTCTTCATGCTTCTCAACTAAGCTTAAAATTTCACCAATCAT
>JARYMR010000080.1 GCA_029907045.1 Candidatus Bathyarchaeota archaeon | reverse complement strand
TAAGATAGGCTTTGTCTTCCAATTCTTCAATCTAATTCCACGTTTAACCGCGAGGCAAAATGTTGAGTTGCCAATGGCAATATCCGGCTTGGGTAAAGACGAACGCAAAAAGCGTGCAGAAGAACTTCTGGAAATTGTTGGATTGAAAGAGCGGATGAACCATAAGCCAACGGAGCTCAGCGGAGGCGAACAACAACGCGTTGCAATTGCAAGAGCCCTATCCAACAACCCAAGCTTTCTCTTAATGGATGAGCCCACTGGTAACATAGATTCGAAAGCTGCAAATGAAATAATCAGGTTGGTTAAGAGGCTAAATGAGGAGAAAGGCATAACCATAATAATGGTCACACATGATCAGCGTCTAGCTTCGCAGACAGAGAGAATAGTGCAGATGCTTGACGGTTTAATAGTTCAGGAGAAGGTGAATTAACGTGAAAGTAAGCGACATTTTATCCTACTCTTTTAGCGCAATAAAGTTGCGAAAACTGCGAGCAGGCTTAACGACTTTAGGCGTAGTTATTGGTATTGCGGCTATTGTTGCCTTGCTTTCAATAACTCAGGGTTTGCAAAACACCATAACCATGCAGCTTGAAACTGGGCTTGCAACCAACACGCTGATTGTTTCTGCTGGAGGAGGCTTTGGCGCCGGTGGACAAGGTGGAGCAAATTCTGACTTTAAATTACGAGTTAATTATACAGAGATAATTGATGGCTTATCCCCCGACATTGAAATGTCTGTCGCAATAATCCAGCGAGCAGGCTGGATTGAATCTGATGGAAGGGGGCTCACTACTGCAATAGTAGGCGTGGACTTTGCTAAATACGCAGAAATTTATAGCAGCACCTTTGTAAACGAAAGCGGACAAATACCTCAAAACCCAGAAAATAACCTGGTTGTAATCGGAAAACGCGTAAATGACCCCTGGAAAAATGGAACGCTATTCTGTGATGTGGATGATGACGTTAACATAATTTGGACTAACGCGACTACTTTTCCAATAAGAAATGAAACATATACTGGTCATGTTGTGGCTGTTCTTAAAGAAGTCGGAGGCTTCGGAGTAGGAGGACCTTCAGACTCGAGCATTTACATTCCAATTTCTCAAGCCCAAAGCTTCTTTGGAACCGATGAATGCAGCCAAATAATCGTGAAATTAAAAAACAGCGACAAAGAAACAATTGACAACATTTCCAAAGCCATAACCGAGGCTTTCAGCAATCAAGTCTCAGTGATGTCAGCAACAGCCCTGCTCAACACTCTCTCAAGCGTCTTCTCCGTCATAGAGATTTTCTTGGCTGGAATCGCCGCCATTTCGCTTCTCGTAGCCGGAATAGGCATAATGAACATCATGATAGTTTCCTTGATGGAACGCACAAGAGAGATAGGCATACTAAAAGCGTTAGGCATGAAAGGCCGAACAGTTCTTCTAATTTTCCTATTCGAATCAGTAATAATCGGATTGATTGGTTCAGTCATCGGTATAGGTTCAGGTTGGGGTGTAGCAAACCTGGTTATGATAATCTTTAGCGGAGGAGGCGCATCCTTTGGAAACCTGCGGGGAAATCAAACTGGAAACTTCAGTGGAATGACAATAACCCCCCTCTTAACTCCAACAGTAGCCCTCTTAGCCTTAGTATTTGGAGTGGGAGTCAGCGTAATTTTTGCGATTTATCCAGCTTGGCGGGCTTCAAAACTCAAACCAGTAGAAGCCTTAAGGTATGAATAGCAAATTGTAAGTTTACCAACAAATTTATGCTGCTGCAATTGTAACTAGCATGGGGGCAAATGGCTGAAAAGAAGCCTCGGCATTCCCATGGGTGATGCAACCCGCACTCAAAAAAGACCAATAGCTACTCTGGTTATAATTGGGATTAACATTGCCGTATACGCCATAACATCCTATACCAGCTTTTTCCTTGAAGTAAGCGATTACTGGGTAAGCGCTGGAGGCTTCGTTCCATCCCTCATTACAATGCCCTCTCAGTGGTTTAGAGTATTTACGTCCATGTTTCTCCACGCAGACTTCTTCCACATACTCTTCAACATGTACTTCCTATACCTATTTGGAAGAGCCGTTGAAAACGTTCTTGGCGGAATAAAATATCTAGCCTTGTATTTCATTTCTGGAATTGTAGCCTCAATTTTTCACACAGCCTTCAGCTTTTTGGGAGGATTTTCAGCCTATGTTATTCCAGCCATAGGTGCTTCTGGAGCCATAAGCGGAGTCTTAGGCGCATACCTAATCCTTTATCCTGGAACATCCCTTGTCATGGGCTGGTTTTTCTTCCTCTTCCCCATGTTCTTTAGAATGAAAGCAGCCTACTACCTAATCTTCTGGTTTGCAACCCAACTAATTTATGGATATGCACGGTTAGCGGAAAGCACAGCCGTGTTCGCCCATGCAGGAGGCTTCATCGCAGGAATAGCATTACTACCACTTCTTGCCAAAAAAGAGAGAATAAGCCAACTTAAGCTAATGCGAAAAATCGCCTTACCACCATACTTAACGTTCCTGCCTAGAAAAACCGTGGGATTAGGTCAAATCACAAAAGCCATCGTTGCGGTGCTCCTATCCTCATTGTTGTTTGGCGCCGCTTATGCTTCGGTTGGATTAACCAATCAAGGCAACATCAAGTCAGCAACAATTCAGTATACTTGCGAAGGAACACCATACATGGATTATGTGGGTCTTCAGTTATCAGAAAGCATTGAATCACAACTTGCCAGCATATCCTTAGACCAAACAAGAATATTGCTGAGCAGATTATACTATGTTAAGCTCCTTTATGACAAGGCTAAGATTGATGAAAACGTAAGTCTGAATACGGTAAGTATTACGCTACAAGTAGGAGTTGGAAGGCAAAATTTTCCTGTAAAGTTGATAATTGATTACTTTGAGGGAAGGTATGACGGTGACGGTTTCCTAAGTTATGGCGAAGGAAATTTGACAACTGAAGTAGTATTTATTTATCAATACGAGATAAAAATTGGCAATTCAAGCTACAATTTTTATCTATCCTCTCAAACAGTGAACCTTACAGACATTACGCAGTATACAGGATTTCCGTCATTTTTTGTTGCGGTTATAGCGCTTGCTGTGGTTTTTAAGAAGGACAAGGATTTAGCAGTTGTTGGTGAAGAATCTGAAACCTTTTGGCGTCGTTTTGAGCCAATAATATAAGCAGAAAATTAAGATATGAGTTTAAATGGGGTTTAGGTTTGATTAAAAGGCTTTATCCAAAACAGCCTGTTGTAGGCGTTGGCGCAGTAATAATTAAAGACGGAAAAATATTGCTTGAAAAGAGAAAAAGCGAGCCTGGACGTGGCAAATGGAGCATTCCTGGCGGTTTGGTGGAGCTTGGCGAAAGCGTTAGCCAAACTGTTGTTAGGGAAGTCGCCGAAGAAACTGGTTTGGAAGTTTGTGAACCGGAGCTTATAGATGTTGTTGATAATGTTGTTAGAGATGAAAAGGGCGAAATAAAATATCACTTTGTCATAATTGACTATTTTGTCAAACTCAAAGGCGGAAATTTGAAGGCTTCAAGTGATGCTGAAGAATTGCGTTGGGTCCAGTTGAACGAAGTGGAAAAATACGATTTAACAAAAACCTTCATGGATTTTTTTAAGAAAAATTACGAGAAATTGCAAAAGTTAAGTTTTTACAAAGAAAACAGCAGGTTGTAGGTGTTGAATTTATAAAAAAATGTTTATTCTATTATAGTATCGCTGTACAAATGAGAAATTTTAAGAATAGACAATAACATTATAAGATTGAAGGTTATGAAAAACGCAGAAGACGAAATCATACATAAACTGTCGGTGTGGAAGGAAACTTTTGAAAAGAATAAAATAAACCGGATAAAAATTAGTCTTTTGATACAACAATACAATCGTTGTGCAGAAGATTGGAGATATTATGACAAACTTCTATGGGAAATACCTTTTACTACAGCTACGGTTTTAGGAACTATCCTTGCAATCATTTATGGGAAAGGTGTAATTGGAGGCGGTATTCCCACCGAGGTCAAAATCCCAATTCTTGGATGTCTGCTAATCTTTCTTTTTACCATGCTCTTTCTTGCAAGAAAAGTTAGATTCCTTCAAGAAAGTAGGACACGGTTTGCAGGGGTGTATCGAAAAAGAAATAGCAGAATTGGAAATTCCTATGAGCACAGATCACTCTATCAGATTTTTCAGAGCACTAGGAGATAAAGAAGCAAATAAAAGGCTCATTAAATATCGCGCTATTCACTTTCAAAATTTGTTGTTTTTATCATTCGCTAGCGCAATTATCTACTTGCTTTATTGGGAAGGATTGTTAGGAATAATCTGTTTGTTTATAGTAGCAATTGGTTTATGTATTGCTTATTTCTATGATTCAGTTAGTAAACGTTTTAAGCGACTAATATAATTGAATCCTATAATGTTCGACTAATTTAAAATCTGTTTATTAGGTTTAATTCTGTTAACGAAGACACCAATTAAGAGTCTTTGAAGAATAGGCGGGTTTCTCCCATTGTTTTTATGTCTAAAGCCTTAACCTTCACAACCATTGGAAAATCCTTGACAACCTTTCCCAACACTAGGCAGTGATGTGGCGGCAAGTCTTTGGCTATGGATTTTACTGTTTCCGCATCAACACGTGCAGCCCGTGAAACAACTTCTAAGTCATGTTCGTTTGTGAAGTTGAAGAGGAATATGTTGTCTGCTTGGCGGTAAATGTTTTCTCGTATAGTGTCTGGCTGGTTTGTTATGAAAGTTGTGAATATGCCGAAGTGGCGCATCCGCGTTACAATGTCATCCCAATAGGTTTCACGTAAGTACAAGTGGGCTTCTTCGGCGAAGAGGAAAATAGCCCTCAATTTCCAGCTTGTTAGGAGTTCTACGAGTTTCCCTAAGAGGTATTCTACGACGATTTGGCGGTCTATCATCGAAGTGTTTCTCAAGTTTATTATTATGGCTCCGCCTTGCTCCCTTGCCTTGAATAGGCATTCTTCGATTAGGTTTGCTTCTGTAATGTTATCTGTGAAAAAGCCCGAATTGACTAAGGCGTAGTAGCGGGAAAATAACGCGTCTTTAACATGCTGATTACAATGCCAATTGCGTATAGCCTCGCCCAACTCATGCATGTTTAGCATGTCCCGTTCTTTTAGTGATTGCCATATACGCCTAAATTCGCGGGCTGATGTTCCAGGCAAATGAAGCGCATGAATAAGAATATCCAGTAGGACGTGGAGGTTTAGTTGTTTTAGGGCTACCTTGAAGTTTTGGGCTGGCGTCAAAACATGAATTTTATCATAATAGGCGTTTCTTTTCCCGTCTGCTGTCATTCCGAGGCTTAGGTATTCGCCGTTTAAGTCGAAGACGATAACGGTGGCTTTGTATCCCACAAGGCTTGAAATCAAAAGTTTGGAAAGATGCGACTTGCCAGTTTCCTTCTTACCAGTGATTATGTTTAATCTTCCATCTAAGGCTGAGGCGTCAATTGTTAAGGGTGAAGCGTCTTTTGTGGCGCCTAATTGTATGGGGAGCTTTCCATCCACTTTTGCCAGTTTAAGCAGCATTAGTAAGGACAGTTTTCTTATTGCTGATTGGGAGCGGGAAGGAAGCCATGAACTGCTTGGGCTTAAACCATCATTCTCAACAGTAGCCCTAATCTTGCAGATGAGGAGACTTGCGTCTTGAATATAAGTGATATGGGGCGCAATTTCTAATGGGTCGAAGTCTTCGCCTTGGATGAGTTCGCCGCCGTCTGGCAACCCCCGCAAGAGTTCTTCAAGGATTCCTGGAATATTTGCGAATTGCACATCAATAACCTGCGCAATTAACGCCTTACCAGCATCCGCATCCTCAATGAGTAGATAATCGCCTTTCTCCACATTCTCATTTGGGAAGCTTAGGATTTGAACTACGTTGCCCTCTTTCTTGTACAATTTCATAGGTTGCCCTCTCCTTTTCCGAAAACTCCGAAGAGAAGCCGGTGCATGTCTGGTCTGTTTATGATTTTGACGCCGCATTTTCGCGTTATAAAATGTTGCATGGCAATAACCTCATTAGCTGTGAATGTGCAGAGAATATGCGCCAAACGTAGCGTTTCTGGATAGCCTTGAGCTAGGAGGTCATTTCCCAAGAGCCTTTCAACAGCCTCAATTCTCTGCGGTAATGGCGTTTCTTTGTCGATGTCTAGTCTGAAAGCATAATTTCCTTTTGAAAGTTTGGCAACGTAAATGTCGCCGAATAAAACTATTGGTGGCCTGACCCTTAGGCCAAAGGCTTCAATCACGTATGGTGATTTGTGGTTTGGGAGGATTTCGGTTATTATGTGTCCATTAAGCCTCAAATTTGTCATTTTTGAGAAGGCTAAGACTGTGTTTTCGCGTTTTCTTGCTGTTTCAAGGATTTCTTTCATGATTTTTGTTGGTGTGTCTGGGGTTCCGCTGGTTAGTGAGCCGTCGAAAAGGATTAGGCTGTTGTTTAGGGTTTTTGAGAGCATTTTTTGAAGCCACCTTTCGAGGAGGCTTGCGAGGCGGGTTGGCATTTGCTGAAGGTTTGGTGGGTTTTGGTTGTTTTCGCCGGCTGGGTTTAGTGCGTTCTGCAATGCGCTATAAACTTCTTTCTTGTTTTCTTCTGTTATGTGGAGGATAAATGGTCCAAGGCGGATATAGCGATAGGTGCGGTTTTGTTTCCATATGTTTGCTCCTCTTATGGCGATTAGGATGCCAGTGTTTGTTTCGCCGATTTTTATGCTTGACGTGTCTACTGCTGCGACTATGGTTGGTTCTTGTCTTGGTTTTAGTTGTATTGGTTGGAGGAATTGTGTTGCATGTATGCCTTGTTGGTTTAGTTGAATGTTGTTGTTTTGCACGTTTTTTAGCGAATGTAAGCTTAATTGTATTAGGCGTTGCGGCAGTGCGGTTTCCATGGTTGGTTGTGGAAAATTATATTTCTGTGTTGTTGTTATAGTGTATTGAGTGTTCACCAAGATTCACCAATAGCCAATTGTTTGCGGATGTGATATTTAAATGTTGTGCATGAACAAGATGCACAATTCAATAAACAACAAGGTGGAACATTGACAGAAACAATCCCAAAACCACCAATCCGCGTAAAAATGAAAATAGGCGAAATAGAATTCGAAATAGAATGCCAAGAAGACCAACTGCAAGCAACAGTAGACCGCATACTATCAACAGTAACAGAAAAACTAAAAGAATCGCCCATCATA
>JARYMR010000007.1 GCA_029907045.1 Candidatus Bathyarchaeota archaeon | reverse complement strand
TAAAATCAAGTTTTGAAGTGGTAGCCCGGGAGAGATTCGAACTCTCGTCAACGGGTCCAAAGCCCGCTATGCTTGTCCACTACACCACCGGGCTTCTTAGTGTTTTGCTATGCTATGTTTTTATTGATTGATTTTTGATTAAAACTTTCCTATTTTTGCGAATTTTTAATATTATTTCTCTTGCTTTGTTAATGGTTTGGTTTGCGCTGTTTTTGTCGATGTTGTTTAGATTTAGAAAGTTTATTATGTGTTCATAGTTTTTTGGGTTTTTCTCTTCTAGCTTTTCTAAGGAGCGTATTAGAGTTGTATAGTCTATTTTTATTTTTTCAATGGTGGATTTTAGCCAAACGTAGTTTTCAAGAGTGTTGACGAATATGTCGTTTAAATAATGGGTGGCTTCTGAGAATTTTCCAGCTTCTATTAAAGAGTTTGTGCGCATTATAGTGCCGTGGAGAAAGGTTGATTTCAAGTAATAGTTGAGTTTGGTTTTGACTCTGAAATGGGCGGAGTTAAGGGTTTGTATGTTCTGTTTTGCTATGGCTTGTATTTCGTCCCAGATGTTTTTGAAAAGCCTTAGTTTTTCCTTAACGCTTTCATTGTTACTCCCTTTTAGTCTTGTTTCTTCCATGAATTCTTTAAAAAGTCCTTGCATTCCAAGTTTTGTTGTTGAGGCTTCGAGGTTTTCCAAAAATCGGCTGTTTGAAAGGGGCTGAAGGGCTATTTCAACTAAAACTTTAAGGATATTTTCTAAAGCCAAACCAGCAAAGAGATGTGCGCTGCGGAAGTCTCCTCTGGCGAGGGCTGAAGTTGCACGGCTTAGGTAAATATCTGCGTCTACAATATGGGTTTCAGTTCTAATGTCGATCCTTTCCGGCGAAGCATAAGATTTAGCCATAAGAAGTTTTGTGTTGGTTAATGACCAGTCTCTATCGTAGAGAATTTGCATCTCATAAAGTTTCTGATCTATTTCTGGAGGGATGGGTCCATGAATCCATTTTTTTGGAACATGGTCCAAGTCTATGAATAACCCATTAATTTCTATCCTTTCCACATATTCATGGGGAATGCTGCCTTTGTCGAGGATAAATAGGTCCACATCGCTTGAAGACACAGCATCGCCTCGGCTCCAGCTTCCAAACAATCCTATACCGTAAATATTTTCTCTAGCTCTAAGCTCTGCCACTATTTTTTCTAGGGTTCTTCTTATTTTCTCTGGAAGTTTTATCATGGAGTTTCCCTTTGCTTGTAGGAAGATATAGCGTATATAAGTATTCAAAATTTGTGAACTAGATATTTTCAACTAGACCGCAAAATTTATATATTGAAACATTTCATCTAATTAGGCTCACCGGGGCCGGATGTGCTGTTTTCTAATTCCGAAGTCCCAGATGAGGAATGCGAAAGGTGACGGTTCTATAGTGTCGGAGTGGTTAAAATGAGTAAGAAAGAAAGTGGAGCCCGTCAACGCTTAATCGACAAATGCCCAGAATGCGGTAGTGTAAACCTTATTCATGATTATGACACTGGGGAGACTGTTTGTGGAGATTGTGGGCTTGTTTTATATGAGCAGATGATGGATAAAGGCCCCGAGTGGCGAGCTTTCACTCAGGAGGAAAAGGCTTCAAGAAGCCGTGTTGGAGTGCCAACCTCATATTCTGTTCATGATAAAGGGTTGTCAACTGCCATAAGCCAAGTTGACCGCGACGCTTTCGGAAGGAAACTTCCACTTTCTACACGCTTGCAAATGTGGCGTTTGAGAAAATGGCAAATTCGTTCTCGCGTGCACAGTTCTATTGATAGGAATTTGGCTCAAGCTATGGCTGAGTTAGATAGGCTTTCTGATAAGGTGTATATTCCTCCGCCAATTAAGGAAAAAGCAGCAGTAATTTACCGTAAGGCTTTGGACAAAGGTTTGGTTCGTGGAAGATCAATTGCTGCGATAGCGGCTGCTGCCCTGTATGCTGCTTGTCGTGGAAGTGGAACACCGAGAACGCTTAGGGAAATTGCCGAGGCAAGCCTAGTAGATAGGAAGGATGTAGCCCGCTGTTATAGATTGCTTTTGCGAGAGTTGGATGTGCAAATGCCCATTGCAGACCCGCTAACGTATGTATCAAAGATTGCCGAGCGAACAGGAATTAGCGGCAGAACCCAAGGTTTAGCTGTTCAGATTTTAAGGGAAGCGAGAAAGAGGCGGGCGGCTGCTGGCAAAGATCCTATGGGTTTGGCTGCTGCTGCGTTGTATATTGCTTGTCTGCAAAGCGATGAAAAGAAAACCCAAAAAGATATTGCTGAGGCTGCTGGCGTTACAGAAGTAACTGTTAGAAACCGTTACAAAACATTGAAGAAGCAGCTTAATCTTGAACTGCCAGACTAGCTATAAATCCCCAGTTTTATGCAGTTTTCAACTTTCTTCCTTTTCAATTTCCATAACTATGGGACCAGTATATCCGCAGTTTTCGCAAATATATTTTTTAGGCGTAAGCCAATAGTCGAAGCTGCTAGATAAACGTATTTTTGGGCTTCCGCATCGTGGACAATAAATTTTTGATGGTTGTCTATGTTTCAGCATCCGGAATACTTCACGTATATTTTCAAGCAGTTTCAATGGGGCTTACTCCTTTACATATGGCGGGTTATTGGAGTTCAATGTTTTCTTCTGGATATCCAAGCTTTATTAGGTATTGCCTAACTTTTTCTCGGTGGTCTCCTTGGAGCATTATTTGACCGTTTTTTGCTGTTCCTCCGCAGGCGCAGAAGCTTTTTAGTTGTTGGGCTATATTCGCCAAATTTGTGTTTTTGTCGTTTATGCCGTCCACTATGGTTGTTGGTCTGCCGAATTTGCGTGTTTCAAGTCTTATGCGGATCCTCTGTTGCTCCTTTTCGATTTCACTGCAAACGCACAAATCCTTAGGAAGCCCGCATATTGGACAAATCTCAGCCATGACGCTCAAATCTACAATTGCTATGGAAGTATATAAGATTTACAAATTTTTCCTCTATAATTGAACTATGTTACGACACCCATTCTATGTAACTCTTCTTTGAGGCTGTCCATAATTTGCTTGAGACTTTGTCTCCTTTGCACATATTCGTCTCCGGTCACTTTGCCCGCTTTAAAGTCTTCATCAAGTTGTTGTAATTGAGTGTTTATTTCCTTTATTCTTGCCCTCAATTGGTCAATATAGGAAACAGCTTTTTCTTCTGCTATAACTTCGGATGGCGTTAAAGCCATTTTTATTACGCCATCTTCTATTCTGAGGATTCTGTTGGCGGCTCTTGCAACGCTTGGGTCATGCGTAACCATTATTATTGTTTTGCCAAGCTCTTTATTCACCTTAACCAAATAGTCAACAACTATTTTTGCATTAACAGTGTCTAACTCGCCTGTGGGCTCGTCTGCTAGGAGGACTGGAGCGTCATTTGCCATGGCTGCTGCTATGGCTACTCTTTGTTGTTCTCCTCCGCTTAGTTCTTCTGGTTTGTGGTGGGCTCTGTCTGTTAAACCAACAATTTCTAGTAGTTCTTGAGTGCGTTCGATTCTTTTATTTCTTGGAATGCCAAAGGCTATCATGGGAAGTTCAATGTTTTCTGCTGCTGTTAATGTTGGGATTAGATTTAGTGTTTGGAATATGTGGCCGACTATTTTTCTTCTGTAGTCAACAAGCTGTGTTGTTGTGAGGGATGTTACTTCTGTTTCGCCAACCAGCACTTTTCCGGCTGTTGCTTGGTCTAAGCCGCCTACAATGTTGAGTAGCGTTGTTTTTCCGCTTCCGCTTGGTCCTATTATGGAGATTAGTTCGCCGGCTTTGACTTCCATGCTTAATCCTCTTAGGGCTTGCACTTCAATTTTGCCAACGCGGTAGACTTTCACTAAATCTTTAATTTTTATGTCTAATCCTTTCATCTTAGGCGAACCATCCTTTCCAGTTTTGTGACATATCTTCTTGACATAATTAGGATTGGAAGAATTGTAGCAGCAAAAATGAGCGCCAAACAAGAAGTAAGCATTAAGGTTGTGTCTAATGGAAAAACGAGGCGTCTTTTAACAAGTTCTAAAATCATGGCGTTGGAAGAGGAGATATTCCCATACACGGTGATAACGCCTACCAAAATGCCTAATATTACGGAAAAAGTTACTAGGGCGAGATTTTCTGTTAAGAACATTATCACCAACTGTTTATAGGATAAGCCTTTGACGCTCATAATTGTGGCTTCACGACTTCTCTCCTTTAAACTGACAATGCTTATGAGGGCTGTTCCAGCAGAGGCTGCTAAAACTGCGAAGACTATGCCTAACCTTTGAACGTCTAACGTGCCCATTGTAATAACATTTTCTTGGGCTTTCTCCCAATCCTCAGCGAAGGATTGCACCTGAGTTATATCTAAGTTCATACTGCGAATTTTGTTGGCAACAAGTTTTCCGTCTGCTCCACTCTTTAGTTTTAGCAGTATTCTTGCTGAGGGACTTACGTATGTGCTGATTTCTTCCAAGAACTCTTGTGAAACATAGGACCAGTATCTGCTTATGGATATTTGGAGTGGGTAAATTTGGGATTGGGATTCTGAGCTTGGACCGAAGAAGCCAACAACCCTGAGCCCTATCGGTTGTGAATCGAAGAATAGTGATAGGTTGTCTCCGATTGTGAGGTTGGCATAAGATTCGGCGACGGAACGTTCTAAAATAATCGTGTGGTTATCTGCGGCTAAGTTGTTAAATGCGGTTGTCACATCGGTTCCGCTGAACCATTCACTTTCGTAATAGGCGGTTTTTAACCAAGAATTTGGGTCCACCGCCTTTATGAGAATGTTGCCTCGCGAAAAGGAATACTCTATTGTTGCGTTATAAACAAATTCGGAAACATTTGCCATAATGGCGTCTAGAATTTCTGGTGCATTATTAGCGTTTGGAACAGTAACTGCGATGTCTGCGCCAACTTGGTAGTATATTCTTCTCATGGCGTAGTCTTGTTCGCTGGCTAATTGCCCATTAACTTGAACGCTGTAGCCAACAATCAAAGCGATTAGGAAAGCGATGGCTGCTGAACGGGCTGGATTTCTCCTAACATTTTTTGTGGCTAAAACTCCTAAATCGCCGAAAAATTTTGCTACCTTCGCTGTTAATTGCTGAAATTCTAGTGAGCCTTGAATGAACATTTTTGTGAATCCCCAAAAGAAAAGCAATGGTCCTATATAGTTAAGTATCGCATCGACAAACATGAAAATTCCAACAAGAAGCATGAGAATGAAGTTTCCACCACCAAACATTATCCTCGTCAAAACTGCAGTCATGTTTACGCCAGAGAGAAAAACTGCTATTTTGTATGTTCCCAAAATTAACGCAACCAAAGGCCACCTTTTCTTGTACGGTTTCTCCATCTCCATAGGCAAATATTCTCTAAGTGCTTCTACCGTGGGGAGTTGGGAAGCTTTTCTCGCTGAACTATAAGCTGAGAGTAAAGCCATGATGACGCCGAAGGCTATGGTGAAGCTTACAGTGAAGGGACTAATCAGATTTAAGTTAAACAATGCGTCTGTGCTGAACTGGGTGAATAATGGGTTTAAAAGAAAGCCTAAAAATACTCCAAGGGATCCGCCAACCAACCCAATCAGCAAAGTTTCAGTTAAGAAAATGCGCAGAATCTGACCCCTCGAAAAACCTTTCGTCAGCAATAATCCAATTTCTCGTCTTCTAAGATTGAAGGAAACGTCCGAAACGGTTGTTCCCATATACCAAGCCATAAAAAATATTGGAAGCGAAACAAGAGTAAACATGAACCTTATAGTTATGGATGCAAACTGAAAACTACGTAATGGCCATTCCAAATTGTTCTGAATACTACTAATAGCGCTAGAACCAAAGTGAGAATTAATAGCGTCCTGAATGCTATTTTTCACCTTCTCAATGTTATTTAGCGATGTGCCTATGTCCCATGGATTTATCAAAACATCACGATCAATGTAAACGAGAAGGCTTGTTTCCATCCACCCATATGACCGATATACATCGGGCAGTGACGGCAAAATTTTCTGCATAGTTTTCTCCCAACTCACAAGAAGTAAGAAGTCCATCTGGGTTGTTGGAGATACAATATTTGTTTGGAATAGCCACTGTTGATAACCAGAAGCAATTGCAGCTGCCCTGTCATCTAGTTGCGCAAAACCTTTCACTGTAAGGTTTAATGGTATGTTAATTTTGGTGTCGTATGTTGAAAAGTTTACTTGGATTACATCATTAACTTTTACCATGCTGGCTAAAGCCGTATTTTCTGGAATGTAAGTTTCATTTTCACCAATTTCTTCTGTTGGTCTGTTGAGCCATCCCTTATAAACCTGCGAATAATTGGTTATAGCGGCAATTCTTGCGGCAATTCTTGCCATGTCCTCTTTCGCTTCGCTATCCTCACCCAAAATTGTTATTTGAACCCAAAAAACTCTTGAAATGATTTCAGCATCCATAACTCCGCTAACGCCTAACACTTTATCTCGAGCAGTTAGCAGTTTTGTCAAGTTGCTAAGGTTTTGTATGTTTGCTTGCATGTCAACGTAAACATTTCTAAGCTGCTGCTCCATGGCTTGTTTGGCAGTTGCGTTTGCTTTAATGTCTATGCCAGCAAAGAATGCTGATGCTAAAGTTATTCCTATCAGTAATGCCAAAAAGAGTTTCCATGAACGAAACACATGCTTAACAGCGTAGAATATGGGCATTAAACATCACATTCTCTTTTTATTATAACGTTTTTAAGTCTATTGTTTAGAACAAACCTTCTTTAAGCAAGTTTCTCTTCAAGTTGAAGCTTCTCAATCTGTTTCAGTACATACTGGCGAATTTCCTTAGGCTTTGGCAGTTTAGCAACTTTTTTTCCATTCTTTATTAATGGTTTTAGCATTGGCTCAGTTTTGCCTCCGCAAACTGGACATTTAGGCTGTGCTTTATCAAAGGGTAAAACCAAATCCGCTAAACATTTTTGGCATCTCCAAACCTGTTTTTTGCCGCCCATCTTACCCCGCTTTGCGCATAGCTTGCCATCAATTTCAACAATGTCCATAGCAAAATCAATTGTTGGCGCATTGCTTAAGGCTGTGCCAACCCCGAAGCCTTCAGCCCCAGCTTCGCACAATTCTTTCATGTTTTCCTCGTTTAATCCTCCTGAAACAAAGATTTTCACATGATTGAACCCTCTAATGTCAAGCTCCCACCTTACTTCGCGGATAAGCTCTGCAAAATTTCCCTTTCTTGAGGCTGGTGTGTCAAGGCGAACAGCATATAAGCGTTCTTTTAGGGCTTCAGCAGCCATTATAGCCTCCATCTTCTCATCTGAATAAGTGTCTACTAATGCGATTCTTGGAACTTTAGGCAAGATTACTTCATCAAAGGCTTTCCAAGCCTTAACTTGGTCTCCGAAAACTATTATCAAAGCGTGGGGCATGGTGCCAGACGGTTCTATTCCCAAAATTTTTGCTCCACTAAGGCTTGATACGCCGTCAAAGCCACCTATGTAGGAGGCGCGGTCAATCATGGGAGAAAGCGCTGGATGCATACGACGAATTCCAAAAGAGATTAATGTCTTATCTCCAACGACCTTGCGCATTCTTGCTGCTCGGGTTGCCACACCAGAGGCTTGACAAATTAAGCCAAGAAGGGGTGTTTCATACAGGCAGAAATTGCCATAAGGCCCTTCTATTCGCATTACGGGCTCTCTTACGCCTCTAAAATCTTCATGGCGAAACACGCTTCCTTCAGGCATGGCGTAAACATCCACATTTAATTCCTCAAATAAGTGGACGACTTCTTCCATTCCGCATAAAATTCCCCAAGGCCAACCATGCGGAAGTTTGCCAGGCGTAACGTCCGCGATGACTGGCGTTTTGTCTAAGCCCTTTGCCTCTATAATTTGTTTTGTTCTTACAAAGTATATGTCTGTGGTTTCGCCGCGTTTTATTTCTTCATCCGAAGCGTAATGGAACAACCTCTTCATTTGCTTGGCGCTCCAAACATAGCTTAAATAAACGTTTTAGGGTTTTACGTTTTACGCTTTCAAAACCATTATGAGTAAATTTACAAAACCAACTTCCATGACGGCTGCAATTAGAAATATGCTGTAAATGTACGCTAAATCCTTCATGGACATTGTTCTGCTCAAAGTTTTCTCTATTGTTAAGTAAATTCCATAACCCTCAACAATCCCTATAGGCGTGCTTATAAGCAGAATTAAAGGTAAAGCTTCAACAGTTATCCCGCCAAGGAGAGAACCTCCCCTTAAAATGCTTAAGAAAACAATCATAACAGTAAAAACTAACGCAAAAGTTTTCGGATGTTCAAGCACAATGTTTCCATACCTTTCTCTCTTAAAGAAGTTTAAAACAACCAAATTAACGTAGAAACTCATACCTAAAAGAATGAGTGAAATGACGAGAAGGTTATGTATGAAAAGTACTGCTATGGCTGCAAGCTGATTGCTGAGAATAGTATTCAAGCTTTGGAAGAAAATTGTATTTTCAACATAAGAAAGCAAAAGAAAAATTAGAAAGGCTAAACCTAAAAACACAGTTCGGGTTTTTTCACTAAACAATTTTGAACCTCTAAAGGATTAAAATCATGAGAGAAAGAAGACGTTCAATTATAATGGCAAGAATGCCAAAGAACAAAGCCAGTAAAATTATGACAGCCAAGTAAATGATTATTGCCAATATGCCAACAGCCAACGACCCAAGCCATCCCGTTTCATAGAGGCTTTTTATTAATAGAAGCCAAGTGATGATGCTAAGTATTAGGGCTATGAGGGAATAAGGGATGAGCATGAGGAAAAGTGTTGACAAAACCGTTCCCAGAAGAGAGATTATCAATGCATCTGTGAAACGAGCCCTTTTTCCGCCTACAACGAGTAATCCGGCGAGATAAAGAATAACTGCTAATACTAACAAGCTGGCAAAGAAAAGCACCAATGAAAAAATTATTGCAAGTCCCATGCCCAGCCTTTCAAAAATAATATCTCGTAAAGGACCACCCTTTGCAATTAAGCTTGTAAGCGGTACAAAGCGAAGTATATTTATGAGTGCCATGTTAACCACTTAATGGTTAGCCTATTCAACACCATGAAATAAAAGTTTTTTGAACAATCTATTCAGATTCTTTCTCGCCTTATCTCAAAAATCACTGTTCCGCCGTCTGTGTATGGTTTTCCAGGGTCTAAACATTGGATACAACCTTTTTCCCCATCTTCCTTGGATAAGCCTCATTGTTTAAAACTTATTCCATGGCTTAAGGGCACAATCATGGAAAGCAATGAGCCGAAGGCGTGAACGCAAAGGTTATCCGTTTTGTTAATAACAACTTTGGGCGATTCTATTGTTATTTTTTCTCCAATCTTGAAGATTGGACATTTTCCTTGTATTTCCTTAACGGTTATACCTAAACGATAATTTTCTTTGTTTGACATGGGCTCCGTCCTCAGTTCGTTTATATATGATTGGTTGATGAATTATTGAATTTTCAAGAAGCCCCAAAATGGCAAACACTTAAAAGTCATTTTGGAAGGGATATTTGCTAATTGACAAAAAGGTGCATATGACAATGGAGAATCGTCCAGCAATAGTTGCGGTTGGAAGAACAAAATTCGGCGAACATTATGAGAAGGAACCTGAAAAGCTTATTGAAGAGGCTTGGCTTAAGGCTTCGCAGGAAGCGGGCATAGAACGCAAAGACCTAGAAGCCTGTTACCTATCAGACTATTTCTTGCCAATAACGAATAAACTCGGACTGGAGGAAGGTTTTCTCTCAGAACTCACGGAGTTGCATGTGCCGATGGAAGTGACCCGCTCCTTCAGCTCAGCCCTACTGAATGCTTGCAACGCCATCCAAGCTGGAAGATACAAGGTGGTTTTGGTTGGCGGAATAGAGAAAATGACAGATCGCTGGGACAAAATCCGCGACGACCTTATGCTTCTCGAGGACCCATGGAGTTATTATGCTGGGTGCACGCCAGAAGCAAACCATGAGCTTATGCTTAGGGCTTACATTAAAAAGTATGAGATAAATGGCGAAAATCTTAAAAAATTAAACATTGCCTTGGCACAAATTTCAGTTAAAAATCATTTGCACGCAACAAAAAATGAGTATGCACAGTTTCAGAGGAAAATAACTGTTGAGCAAGTTTTAAACGCTAGGAAAGAAGCCGGAAAACCTTTGGGACTTTACGATTATGCACCAATTTCGGACGGCGCTTCTGCACTCATTCTCACAAGCGAAGATTTTGCGGAAAAGTTTACTGACACGCCAGTCTATATTCTTGGTTCTTCTTCCGCCACGGACTATCTCACGTTTCCAACAAGAGAAAACCTAACCCATTTCCTTGCAAGCCAAATCGCCATAAAAAATGCTTTGAAAAGGGCTGGAATAAGCCTTTGGGATATACAAATTTTGGAACTTTATGACCAGTCTACGGTTATGGAGATGATTACGCTGGAGGATTTAGGATTTTGTGAACGTGGAAGGGCTTGGCAAAGCATATACCAAAGCTGTCAAGATTATAAGGGGTATTATGAAATTAACGGAAGAAAGCTTTTCACAAACCTTAACGGTGGATTAAAAGCAGATGGAAACCCACTGGGCGCCACTGGTGGAGCCCAAATTTTCGAAGTTTTCAAACAGTTAAGGGGTGAAGCTGGAGAACGACAAGCCAAAAGTGATGAAAAACTAAGTTATGGATGTGTTGTTGAGCTTGAGGGTTTTGGAACTAAAAGTTACGTCTACATTTTAGGGAGGAACCACAAATGAGCAGTGAACCAATAGAGAGAAGAGTTTCATATTTAGGCGATAGGTTAAGGGGAAGACGCTGCGGAATCTGCGGAAAAGAATATTTTGAGGTTAGAGACTACTGTGGAGTTTGCGGAAGAAAAAGCTTCGGAAAAATGGTTGACATAGACCTATTCTACGAGAAGGGCAAGCTTGAAATTTGCACGCTTATCAACGAACCCACAAACAAGTTCACAAAACTTGGAAAATACATTTATGGCATAGTTTCCTTCCACAACGGCAAAATCCGCGTCCCAGGAAGATTAACGGATAATATAGTGAAGGATGATGAAGAAATTGACTTTTCAGTTTTTGAGGAGAGAGAAGTTGTTCCAAGGTTTAGGAGACGCTATTCCGTTGACAGAAGCGACGTAATTCCAACAATTTCCCTAGCCTTCACATTCGCAGACGAATATTATCCACATCAGGAATACAATGTTGTTAAGCCAAATAAAATGTATGAGACGCCTGGAATAGTGGGTTATGGAGTTTACCTTTCAAGATTCAGGATTAAAGAGGGCAATATGGAACGTTCAGTACCATTCATCGACGAAGACTCCATAACGGCGGCTGTGGAAGCTGGAAAACTCGCCCTAATTCATTCTGGAGTAGACAGCACCCATGTAGGAAAAGTTTACGTTGGTTCCGAATCCAACCCCTACGCTGTTAAACCCATAGCCTCAAAGGTTGCGCAGGTTCTGAAACTCGGCGAAGAAGACGAAGACGTTCAAGGAGTGGATGCCGTAGACACGGAATTCGCTTGCAAGGCTGCCACAAGCATGTTTAAGGATGCAGCCTCATTGGTTAATTATCCAAAATCAAACATTCAATACGCCATGGTAATAGGCACAGACAATTCCCAAGCAGCTCCAAGAGACTGCCCAGGCGGAGAATTAGACCTCTTTGTGGGCTTCGGCGCATGCGCCTACATCTTCGGAAAAAATGATGTCATAGCTGAGGTTGAAGGATGGTATTCATGCACTTCGGACACTCCGGACTTTTGGCGCAGAGACGGCGAACCCTATCCAATGCATGGTGGAAGATTCACTGGAGAACCAGCCTACTTTAAGCATATTCGTAAGGCGGCGAAGAAGCTTATGGAAAGGCTTAACCTTAAAGTTGAAGACATTAATTATTTTGTTGCCCACCAGCCCAACGTACAATTTCCAATAAAAGTCGCCAAAGAACTCGGCTTTAAAGAAGAACAGTATTTGCCATCAATTCAAGTGGCAAAATTTGGCAACACATACTCTGGCTCTTCACCCCTCGGATTGGCATCCGTTCTCGACATAGCCAAACCAAATGAGCGCATCCTAATCGTAAGTTATGGTTCTGGAGCTGGAAGCGACGCCTACTCGCTCATTACCACAAGCCAAATTCTTGAAAAGCGAAAACGCCAAAAACTCACAGTCAAATATCAAGCTGAAAATCCATTCCTGAATTATGTGGATTATACGACTTATAGAAGATTGAAGGTTGGAATGTAGCAAACCCTTAATAAATCCTTAGAAGAAATTTAGTGGCGGAGCAGAAAATTGTTTGCCTACGGAATATTCAAAGTAATATACGCACCCCACAAGGCGTTTAAAGAAATAATCCAAAACCCAAAATACATTGGACCAATTCTAATAATGATTCTTTTCATTGTAGCAGATATGGGATTTGCCTATGCCTTATTCTCTAAACAGTATTTTGAACACACTTGGCCAAAGGCTGAAGAGTTGGACGTATGGACAGAAAACCCCAATTTATGGACTGTTCCAGATGGAGTAATTCGTGAGGAAAATTTCACCGACTATATAAGTGGAAGCGAAGCCTATTATGGAAACAGAAGCATCCAATTCTCGATTGATGATACCAATCAAATATGGATGCAGCTAAACGATATTGGAAACATAAATTGCTCCGAACCTGATGGTTACAAAAGTTTATACTTAAGAATAAAATGGACGAGTCCGGAGCAAAGCCCAGAAAATGTAACCATCTTCCTATTTTCGTCAACCTCTTCTGATTACTTTTATTATGACTTAACAGAGAATTTTACCAATTCCATCGCTAACGTGTGGAACAACTTAACAATACCACTTGGGGAAAACTGGTTAAATAACAGCGCTACCGCAAGTTGGGCTAATATTACGGGTCTAAAATTAGATTTTGAATGGAGTGAAAACGCGAACATAATTTTATTGGTTGATGGATTGTTTTTTGGAGGAATTTTTAAACCTTCACTAACAGGCATTGGTGATATACTCAGCTTTTCATTGTCTGCTTTCACGCAGTTTGTTATCAGATGGATTTTTCTCGGAGGGCTACTTTACATAACGGTTAAAGCTTTTAGAGCAAAAATTTTATGGAGATCTGTGCTGATTTCGGTTGGATTTGCTCTTATAACCATGTTTATACAAGCAGTCATAAACGCTATAGCCTTCTCAACTTTGCCAACCCTTTATTACGGTTTTGATTTGCTCGGCGGCGTAAATGGAGAAAGAGAGAATGCCATCGCCAAATTGTTGGAAGATATTTGGCTTGTTAATCAAATTTACTGGTATGTCCAAATAGCTGTATACTTGTGGACCATGGGATTATGCGCAATTGCCACCCAATCGTTAACCCAGTTTTCTTGGACAAAAAGCTTTTTCATAGGCGCCTTATCCTACTTTGCCAGCATATTTCTAGTAAGCATGATATTTGGAATCTAAAAATTAAAAGCGGAGTTTATAAAACAGTGCCAGTTAGCTTGTACACAAGCAGCATACTCGTGAGCTTTCTTTTAGCCTAAAGGCATCAGTGGATGTTTATTCCTACTATTCGTATCTTAAGGCTACTACTGGAGGTATTTTTGATGCTCTGTATGCTGGGAGAATCCCACCAGCTAATCCTATTAGAATTGTGAGCGTTAGTGTTTGAATTATTAGGTATGGTGTTATCAGTGGGCTTAGTCGTAAGGCAATTCCGCTTTCACCTATGCCGCCTATCGTAAATCCTCTTGATGAGAGAATATGTGCACCTACCACGCCCATTGATATTCCTGCTGCACCACCGACTAAACTCATAACTATTGACTCCATTAGTATTAGGAGGAGTATTTGTCCATTCGTGTAGCCTATTGCCTTCATAACTCCTATTTCTCTTGTGCGCTCCATCACAGACGTTATCATTGTGGCTGCTACTCCAGCGATTGCTACGGCAAATGCTGAAAGCGATGTGGAGAAGTTTATGAAGTCTATTGCTCCAGTAACGCTGGATATGGCTTCAGCGATTGAGCTGAAGGCTATTATCTGAACTTTTTCCTCGTAATGCTGCCTTAACGTTGAAACAGTAGGCTTTACATCCGCTGGGTTGCCTACCAAAACGAGAATTCCAGACCATTTGTTTAACCCTAAAAGTCTTCTTCCAGCTTCCAAACACATGAAAACCGTTGAGTCTGGGTCAACAATTAAGGCGCCGCCATATTCTTTTAGGATGGCTCCAGCAACCACATTAATGGTTTTTTTGCCAGTTATTTTTCCACTTTCAATCTTTGGTATGGTTAGCGTCAAAACGTCTTCTAAACTGAAATATTTCACGTTATCCTTATTGGCTATTTTTGTTCCTATAATGGAGTATATTATGTTGGATTCGGGAGGAACTTCGCCCTCTGCAATTTCTAGACTTCCTATAGCCTCAAAAAGCAAATTATAGTTTACAGCAAATATTGACACCTTAAGTTCCTCATTTCCCCTTTTTAAAATCCCTTGCGTATTATAGAATGGCTCGGCTCTTTCGATCATTGAAATGGCTCTAATATAGTCCAAGTCTCCATCATCTAACTGGTAATTTTCGGTAGGAAAAACAGCGATGGCATTTTGCCCTAAAGAAGTGACCCTTTCAACTATGTATTTCGAATAGCTTCCAACAACAGAGCTCATCATAACAAGCACTAATGGACCAATAGCTATTCCTACTATGGTGAGGATAGCTCTGGTTTTCCTTTCGCTTAAGGCTTTCAGAGACAACCTAACAAAGTCAACGAGCATTAAGAATTCACCACTCGCTCTCAAGGGCTGCTACTTTCAATTTTCGTTTTCTTTGCCATTCTGTAAATTAAAACAGTAGACACTGCTAAAAAGACAAGCACACCTGCCACAATAATCCACCTTTCAATTGGGAACTGTTCGGCTTGAGTTTGTGGAGGCACAGGTGCTTCTTGCAAGGTTACGTTGACGTTTATCTGTTTTGAATCCAACTTGTTAAACACGTCGTAGTATTTCACTGCTAAAATGGCAGAGCTTGCATACTTGTTTATGTCCACTCTGAAGGCTACCTCCGAACCTGGGTCGATGTCGCCTATAAAAGATGATTCTGCGGTTTCGCCAATTTTTAGTTCTGCCTCTACACGATAGGCTGTTGATGAACCATAATTAACGATAATCCCAGTCACTGTTGATGATGCGTTTGTCCCTGTTGCTCTAACATTTCTCAGTACGAGGTCTATGAAAGGCTCAACAACCACTACTATTGAATTGTTAAACATTTGAGAGTAGCCGCATGAATCTCTGTAAAAGATTGATACCATGAGAGGGACCGGCCCATAAGTTATGGAGGAAACTCCACCAGTTTGCGAATAGAAGCCAAGAGGATTATAAGCTAGTGATAAAGGAATTTCGAGGCTTTCTTCTGGGAGTATTCTCTCAACATGGTTCACAGTTGGCGATGCTATTAAGATTGGCATTCCCTGATAAGGCGTAACCACAACGTAAGCGTCATAAACTGGCGAACTGCCATAATTCACTAGTGTAAGCGAAGTGTTAACATAGCGGCTTCTAACGCTGATGCTTTCAGTCATAATTAAGCCAATGTATCCCGCCTTACCCAGTATGGCAACTGGAACTGCCAAAAAGATTTCTCCGTTGCCATTCCAAGCGTCAATGTAAGATAATTTTCCATCAAATATGTAGTTTCCAACTTCCACATCGAAAAGGTTGAGGCTGAACATGAAGGTTAGAATGTCGCCTCTGCCGTAGACTTGTGTTGTGCTGGCTTGTTGGGAGCCCAGAAAGGCGTTTAGGATTTCGGCGAGGTTCTGTGTTTGTAGGGGCAGTTGCAACTGCACTGATAGTGGTGCAGCGTTAACGATACTTGTGTTGTCTGCTGAATTGTAGATTCCCTCTGGCAATTCAAGTTTGAGTATGGCACCGTGAAGTCCGTCAACATAAACGTTCCTAACCAGAATTATTAGGTGGGCGCCATAAGTGTTGGGTCCAACAGAACCCTCATACCATCTTGTATCCACAACTTCCAAAGCAAATCGGTCATCATTAACGCCTATCTGTAATGTGAACTCTTCGACGCGCCTAACGCCTGGTCCGCCAGAAAGCAATATGCAGTCCACAGTCAAATCCGCATCATAATTTCCAGGAGATACGTCGCCGACTGAAACTGTAAATGAAGCCGTGAACGTGGCTAGACTTCGCACTGGACCTTCAATGTATGCTGTTGCTTCGCTAAGTCCCTTTGAACTCATCCCAGAAGGAAGGTTCAGTTTCAGATTTACTCCGCTTATTGAGAAGGGCGCTCTATTCGCCAATGTTACTTGGAATGTTGCGTTGCTTGTTCTCGGGAAAACGTTTACGTTGTTTTGCCATCCAGCACCAACAAGTAATAAAATGCTCTCTGACGCTGGGTAACTCTCAACGGGCATGGGGGCCGTAAAGTTCCTAAACACGCTGATATGGGTTCCAAACTCTGTAAACACATATCTTACATGGATTTCTACTGGAATGGTTGGAGCATCAGTATTCACGTCAAAATAAAGGACTGCTGTGCAAGATCCTCCGCTGGCAACGGCAGCGGCGATTGCATCAGAATCTTTTATTGGCGTAAGATATGGCGACGAAGCGTTTACAACAACGCCGTGAACGTCAAAACGTCCATCGTTGACAAGCCTAATTGTTAACGGCACATACCGCGAAGTAGAGTAAGCGGGCGTGGGGTCTGGATAACCCCAATAAGCCTCAACAAAAGCTAACTCGGATAAATAGCTGTGCTCGCTTTCCACGTTTACTGGAAAGCCTACAGTTTGATTCATTAGGAATGAGGAACCAGAAACTATCCGCAAATAGGTTATGTTCAACGTGCCCGCCGTCAATCCTATTTCAGTTTCTGGGTTAACATCCAATGTTAGGTCAACGTAGCATGTTCCGCCAGGCGCTATTCCGTTGATGTATGTTCCCGAAATGGCTCTGACAAAAATCCCGTTTGGAAGTGTAGCGTTCACTGACATGGCGCTTATAGTGTCTGGAAGTCTGTTAATGAGGTAGACTCGTAATACTATGTTCCTTGCTGATGGAAGCAGTGGCGCTGGAGCACCGTTATAAAGCGTGTTTACATTTGCAACCATTAATGGTTCTTCTGGAGGCGGACTCTCCACGGCAACTAAAGCTTCGATTGACGCTGAGCTGCTGTAGGTTACTCCATCCTCTGTCCTCGCGCTGCAATCGGCATAAATGGAAATGTTGTATACGCCAAGACCAGCATTTACTGGTATGCTCACTCCCGTAAACGTTAACGTGAAACGGTCTCCAATGTCAACGAATCCGACGCTTGCCCGTGGATTTTCAATTGTAAAGTTTTCTGGAAGCGTAACGTTGAAGTTGGCCGAGCTGATGGAGCAGCTACCATTATTCTCTAATACAACGTAAAGGTTCGTGTCAACGGAACTTGGATAAGAAGCTGGCGAAAAATAAGCGTCCACAACCCTTAAAGAGATTGGTGGATAAGGCGAAACTGTCAGGTTTATTGGGGGAAGAACCTCAAATGTGATGCTGCTCTCTTTTACATAGGTTATGTTAAGTGTTAGTTTATAATCGCCTGGCTCTAGGGAGCTATTTATGTCAAGCAAATATTCAAATGTCACATGAGTGTTAAGCGTGACGTTTTCTGCTATGCTCCCATTGAGGAGCCTTGCTGGAGAACATGCGCCACTTTGGGAGTTGAACCCTATACCTGCTGTTGTGTTAAGCCATCCGACTACGTTTTGGGCTGGGGTACCATTCTGGTATGCCGCTTCAATTTTTAAGTTCACTCTGCTGCTGCCAGGATAGATGTATGCGGTATCAACAGAAGACCTAACATTAACATTTTTTATGGCGAAGTCTTCAGCATTTCCAAAAGCCACGTTTCTCATGAAAATGGTTATGCACTGCGAAATTAACATTATAGCCAACATGAAAGTTGATATTTTCTTACGGGCTTTCATGTGTCATCACACTTAACATTTTGAGTTTATGCCTTATTAATAAGTGACTCGGCTTTATTAGGCATAAATTCGCCTACAATTGTCCCATCTCTAATAACGTATATTTGTTCCATGCAATTTGCAACTTCCGGATCATGTGTCACAACTATTACTGTGTGCCCCGCCTTGTTAAGGTTAAGAAAAGTTTCAACAACAACTTTTGCTGAAGCCCTATCCAAATTACCCGTAGGCTCGTCAGCTAACACAACAACTGGTTTTCCAACTATGGCCCTTGCAATTGCGACGCGCTGTTGTTCGCCTCCTGAAAGTTGAGTTGGCTTTTTATTAAGCCACCTTTCATCTCCTCCGACTTTAGTTAACGCCTCTTTAACCATTTCAACCCTCATCCTTCTTGGAATTCCCTTAGGTATTAATGGCAACTCTATGTTTTCAAAAACCGTTAGTCTACTGATAAGGTTGAATGTCTGGAAAACGAAACCCAGTTTACTATTTCTCAAGTCAGCCAAAGTTTTATCATCAAACTTTGAAACATCAAATCCATCGAAGAAGACAAAACCCTTAGTTGGTCTATCCAGAAGGCCTATCATGTTTAGAAGCGTTGTTTTCCCTGAACCAGAAGGCCCCATTATGGCAATGAGCTGCCCACGGTATACCTTGAAGTTTACACTTTTTAAAGCGCTTGTGTAAGTGGTTCCAACCTTATATTCCTTACACACGTTTACAAGTTGAATTATAGGTTTTGATGGGGTTGGTTGTTGCACCTTAATCCTCGCCACCATTAATTTAATTGCTTCCATAAAAATACACCATCCTTCATGCATATTTAACTCTTCAACAGAATTTTAGAGAAAATTGTGAACTTTGTTAGCAATCTTTATATTGTTGGAAGCTTTTTCTCTGTTGTAACCAGCTTTAGCCAAAAGCTCAGTGTCCATGAATAGCACATGGGTTTTATGGTGGAAAAGGCTGGTTCCGCGATAAGGACGAAAACAAAATATGCCAAGAAGGCTACCAGAAAAAACAAAAAACGCTCCAAGAAAACCAAGGAGATATGGAAGCCACAGTAGATTCCGCTCATCAAGACCATTTTTCCAAATGACCCCTGTGAAAGAAAACCAAGAACTAGAAGTTGTCATAGACGATATTGGAAGCAGAGGCGACGGAATAGCAAGAATCCAAAACTATCTAATCTTCGTGCCCCGCAGCAAAATAGGCGAACGTGTTAAAGTCCGAATTTTAACGGTTCGGGAAAAGTTTGCCGTCGCGGAAAAAATAGCTTAACGGAGGACAAAATTGAAAATAAGGGATTTACGAAACGGAATGAAAAACGTCAGCATAGAAGCCAAAGTTTTAGAGAAATCTGAAACACACGAGGTTTTATCAAGATTCAAAGATGAAACATACAAAGTGGCAACAACCATCATCGCAGACGAAACAGGAAAAATAAAAATGACCCTATGGAATGAACAAATAAATCAGGTAAATGTCAATGACACAGTCAAAGTGGAAAACGGCTACATCACAAGCTTCAGAGGAGAAATCCAGCTAAACGTTGGAAAACATGGAAAACTGACAGTTGAGTAAAACGCGGAAACCCATTTTATTAACGAAATGAGAGGTGAAAACCGCATGGAAGAAAGAAGAAGCTTCGGCCCAAGAAGAGGATTCAGAGGACGAGGAAGAAGCGGAGGCAGATTCCCTCCAAAACCCGTGGAGCTTGGAAAAGAATACGAAGTTGACGTTCAAGAGACAAGCCGCCGTGGAGAAGGCATAGCCAGAATACAAGGCTTAGTAACCTTTATACCAAACACTAAACCAGGCGACCATGTCAAAATAAAAATAACAAGAATAAGCAGAAGATTCGCCGAAGCCGAAGTTGTAGGAAAGGGAGAAGCCGGAAAAGAAGAAGAATAAGCGCTTTATTCTTTACTTCTTTTTGAAGAAAAGCCAATTTTTCTTATCTTTAAATCTCATAAGCACATAAATGCCACTAAGCCTATTACCATTAATTTCTACGATGAGCTTGTCTTCCTTTCGCTCTAACAGTCTATACGTTCCTTTATCCCAAATTTCCACGATGCCCGCTCCATACTCGCCTTGTGGAATTGTGCCTTCAAAATTTGCATATTCAACTGGATGGTCTTCCACCTCCACAGCCAATCTTCGAACGCCCGGCGTAGTGGGTGGTTCTTTTGGGATAGCCCAACTTTTTAATACGCCATCCATTTCCAAACGAAGTCATAATGCAGATGGGTGGCTGCATGTTTTTGGATTACGTAGATTTTGTTTTCGCCTTTTGGCTCTGTTGTTTTCGTGAAGTTTCTTTTTCTCCAATACTCTTCTAAACTCAATTCTAGCCCTTACCTCATTATAGATAAAAATAGGGAAATGCGATTAGGTTATAGTTTATGCTCTATATTTCTTCAAGAAGCGTTGTGAAAGTGTCGTGATGTTCTTCTTCATCTTTCAGAATGCCCATGAACAGGAAGGCTGTGGTTTCATCCTTTTCCTTTTGCGCTTGAGCTATAATTTCCTTGTAAAGCTTTATGGCATTTTCTTCATCCTTCACATCGCGGGTTATCATTTCCTTAAGATTTTTGCCAACAACAATCTCTGTGGGTTTTGTTGTTGGGGTGCCACCCAAATAGAAAAGTCTTTCGGCAATGGCTTCAGCATGTTTCATCTCAGTTATGGCTATGTTTTTCAATTCATCTTGGACTGCGAAGCCTTTAACGCCGCCCCATTGAACGTGCTGCCACATGTACTGTATGGAAACTTGCATTTCTCTGGCTATTGCATCGTTTAGCATTTCTAAAAGTTTCTTAGATGCCATACTTTTCACCTACACATTATATTCACTTTTATCTCTTCTCTTCTTATATTAAACTTGCCTAAAATTCCGCAACAGCGCTTATTTGCCATCTTTTGAATCGCCAATGAAATAGCCGCCTAAACCTATAGCGCCAAGCAAAACTGGATAGGCAATCATGCGTTCCATTCCACCCTTGCCCAACCCTAAATCCACACCAGTCCCGAAAAGCACAAGCGAAACAAGCGAAGCAGCGCCCAAAATGATGGAGAGGTATGAGAGCGGTGGCCTTTCGAATTTGCTTGAAACTATTATGGAGATTCCAGCAAACAAAAAGGTTATCAAAGAAAAAACTGTATGCGCTATGCCAAAATGCTCTGTAAATATACCTACGCCTATGGCGCCAATGCCAGTTATAGCCAACAAAAGAGAGAAAACTTTAGAATTGAAAGCCCGCAGGACGAAATAAGCGCCAGCAACAATGAAAACGCCCAACAATATAATTGAAGAGTTAAAAATTAAAGCGGACTCTCCAACACCAAGGTCGCTTATATAATTACCTGAAGTGCTATAGCCAGGATAAAGCGCCTCTGAAACAATCATTCCCAAAACAAACTGGACAGCGCCAACAAGCAGGAGGAATCCAGCAACTTTTTTGTTTTCATAGCCCATGATTAAAAATAATGCGGTTGGCATTTAATGCTTGTGGTGGGGTAGCTGGGATTTGAACCCAGGACCGCCAGCGCCCCAGGCTGGTATCCTTGTCCAAGCTAGACGACTACCCCAAACATTTTTTGATTAGAGTGTAAATTTTAGGTTGAGCAGCCTATTTTCTTTTTCTAAAAATTGCTGGTTTTAATCATTTTTGGATTGCCGTGTTGCCAATAGGGATAGGTCTCATTAGGTTTTTTGTTTTTCTTCTTTGATGTTTTTTGTCGATATTTCCCTTATTAATGGTTCTTTTTTGCCGCCTTCTATTTCTATTTTTGCGTTGGGGTATTCTCTTTGAAGTTGTCTTTTGAGGGCTTCTGCGTCCACGTTTTTTCCAACTTTTGCGTGGACTTTTGTTCCTTCTGGTGTTTGGACTACGTTTATGGAGTATCCGCCTTCTAATTCTTCTGGGAATTCTTCAAAGAATGAATTTCCGAACAATTCGTCAATTATGCTTTTCCTGCGCTTCTTAGACATGCTTGTTCACCTTTCAAATTGTAATGGGAAAATTATGCTTAAAAATTTAATTAGTTGGTATGGCTTTTAGCAGTTGTAATGGTGGAAAAATGGGCAAAGTAGTCATACTGATGGGTTCAGAACGTGATATGGAGTTTTGTAGTGAAATAGCCAAGCATCTAAAAGCCTTAGCCATAGAATATAAGTTTCGTGTCGCCTCTGCGCATAAAACTCCTGAAAAGGTTTTGGAAATTTTAGGCGAATATGAAAGGGAAAATGTTGTTTATGTTACTGTTGCTGGAAGGTCTAACGCTCTAAGCGCTTTTGTTGACGCACATACGGCGAAACCAGTTATTGCTTGTCCGCCTTACTCGGAAAAGTTTGGGGGCGCAGACATCTACTCTTCGCTTAGGGTTCCAAGCGGGATAGGCTCAGTTGTCACCATAGAGCCTGAAGGCGCAGCCATTGCTGCTGCAAAAATTTTCGCTTTGGAAGATGAGGATTTAGCTAAGCGCTTAAGAGATTATCAACAGCGGAAGAAGCGGGAAATTGAAAAGGCTGACGAATCTGTTAAAAAGCTGAAATAGTGTGCAAAGCCTATGGGAAGCGTAAAAGATTTAGAAATTATCAAAAAACCAACAAAAGCAAATATGGGTGTTGGACGTTTTCACTTTTCAGACCGCTATTCAGTTTTTGATTGGGGGGAAATGCCAGACCACATTGAGGGGAAAGGCGCTGCACTTTGCCTTATGGGAGCTTACTGTTTTGAAAGGCTTGAGGAGAAGGGCATTAGAACGCATTATCGTGGACTGGTTGACAAGAATGGTCGGGTTTTGCATTTTGACGAGTTAACAGAGCCTACAAATGTTATGGAATTCAATCTCGTCAACGTTTACAAGCCTAAAGCGTATTTGGAAGAAGGCAAACTAAAATATGACTATAGCGTTTATACGCCACGGCTCAGGAATTTCCTAATTCCGCTTGAAATAATTTATCGTAACGGCTTGCCAGAAGGCTCATCAGTTTTTAAACGCTTAGAGCAAGGCTTGGTTACGCTTGAAGAGTTGGGCTTAGACCACTATCCACGGGCTGGTGAAAGATTGGCTAAGCCAATTTTTGACGTAAGCACAAAATTGGAACAGAGCGACCGCTACGTGAGTTGGAAAGAAGCGCAACAGATTGCGGGTTTAACAGACAGCGAACTGGAAGAGGTTAAAAGTGTGCTTTTAAAAGTGGATGAGACAATTACGGAAATAGCAGCTAAAGCGGGTTTAGCGAATGAGGATGGTAAAATAGAGTTGGCTTTTGATCCGCAAAGAAGGCTTATGGTTGTTGATGTTGTTGGCACATTGGATGAGTGCAGATTCACTTTTGAAGGGTTGCATGTGAGTAAGGAAATAGCCCGCATACACTATAGGCGGACGGATTGGGCTAGGGAAGTGGAAGAAGCAAAAAGAAAAGCAAAAGAAATGGGTATAGAAGACTGGAAAAAACTGGTAAAAACTGAACCGCCAAAACTAGACCCAAAACTGAAAAAGATAATAACTCAAATGTACATGGCAACAACAAACGAAATCACCAAAAGAAAAATGTTCGATGTTCCAAAACTCGCAAATATCATCAAGGAATACGAAAAACACTGGATATAGGTATCGAAAAGTTGGTATGTTTCTCGGGTTATGTTCTTTTTTGGTATTCTATTAGGAATGCTTCTAAAAATTCTTTAACAGTCTTTCCAAACTCTTTCAATTCTTTTGATATGTCCCCATACTTTTCAGCCATATCCTTAAAATTCCTGTTAGTATCCTCCCTAAATCCCTTCAACTCATCCCCAAAAACCTTCAGTTCCTTCGATGTATTTTCGTATTTTTCAGCCATTTCCTTAAAACTTACGTTTGTATCCTGCCTAAACCCTTTCAATTCATCCCTAAAGCCAACAAAGTATAGCTTGCCGAACTCGTGGTCTTCAAGCGTTGCTCTTTCAAAAACTGAAAGCTCTTCCACGCCATAATCTATTTCAAACTCCTTATAGGGTTTCCATGCAGGCTTAAAATTTGGGTCTCCTTCAAAAAAGCATTTAATTTCTGAAACATTAATGCTTAAAAAATCTTGAGGTTTGGCTTTTATGTCAATTTTATTCAAAAACTCTTCAATCTTGTCTTTTGTGCCTTCACAGAAAATTTCAACCTCTGTATCCTCTAAATTTCTAACAAGCCTTTTAAACCCAATTGTCTCGCAACTTGCTTAACTAAGGCTCTGTAACCAACACCTTGAACAACGCCGTCAACAACAATTCGAGCCTTAACCAAACCAGACAACCACTCTCAAAGGTTTTCGAAAACAGTGATATAACATTTTCCTTTTCTCAAAAATAAAACTGAGGGATATCGAAATCGTGGATAGAAACTATGTTACTAGTTCGTGTAGTTGGTTTGTTTTCCATGCCCGTCGAATTTCTAGGGCTATGCGGTCTCCAGTGCTCATTCGCCTCTTATATTTGGCATTGGCATATTGCGAGCCTAATCCCATGTGAACGTTGGTTCCTCCACCGTGTCTTAGGGCTACGTCCTGCGTTACTGGAATGTGCATGTATGGATCGCGTTCTTCTGGCACATCGTATAAGCCGTAATCCGCTGCTGTTTTTGCTTCCACACCGCTTGTGAAGTCCAATTTTACTGTTGGTTTAAGCTCGTATTTGCTGACTCGATCCCAAGTGATTAGCGTCTGCAAGCACCAGGCGCCTATTATTCCTGGAGGCTCGTGTTCTCTACACGCCAATAAAAAGCGGTCTGCGTAGCGATGCACGTCTTTCAGTAGGGATTCTCTTAGGCTTAGGATGGCGTGGGCTGTCACTTCAAAGGAAGGCACTTTCTTAATTTTTTGTTGCACATCCGCTGGAAGCCTTTTAACACCGTCTAGGATTGTTTCTCTTCTTTCGTCTATGGATAGGAACTGGTTTGCTAGGCATATTCTGGCTTCTTCTATGCTTACATTGTAAAGTTTCGCAAACCATTCTTCAGCGTCTCCCCAAGGGCTTTTTGCGTCTATAGGCGAGAAGAAGAAGTTAAAATTGGCATGGGGACCCAAAACGATTTGTTCCACGCGAGCTCTTTCCAATACTTCTTTGTTTAGGTTTCCAGCTTCAACTTCTTTGGCAACCTTTTCTTCCAAGTCTTGCGAGTCCGCAGCGAAAATGAATTCTCTTTCAAAAACCCTGTGGGGATGCTCTGCCTTCAATAGCATTGGTTCATCGATTGGTTCTTTAAATCTTATTCCGCCTTCATAAACTTCGTAATGATAGGATTTGGGATATGGAATTCCAGCTTGTTCTGCAAACCAGTAATAGTCTTTTTCTATTTCGCCTCTGTTTTCTATTTTTAAAAGTCTTCTGGAACCCATCAATGGAACGGCATATTCATTTTCGATTACGCTGCAGTGTTCGTCTCCGCCAACATAAACAGAGAAGGCTCTGTTGGTTATTTGGATGCATTCCAAATTGACAAGTTCATCCACATATTTGACTATATCAGAGTATTTGTCAAGAATGAGGATGACGCTTTTCCAATCATCATCCTTTCTTATGTCTTTTGGGTCATTTACAACTCGCAGGTCTCTTCTAACCAAAATTGGCAGATTTTCCACAACTTCTTCTGGTTTGCCAACCATTGGGTTTTGTAGGTAAATCCTCGCCCTTCCAGGAGTTGTATATATTATGCTTCTTATGCCATAGTTGCGTTGTCCCTGCCAAGCGTCTAAGGCTGAATGGGAACCCAAATTTAGTCCAATGGGCTCTTGGTATCCTTTAACTATTTCTTGCATTTCTTCTCTGCGAATAACCATTTATGCTCACCATTTTTGTTAGGAAGTTGGAAAACCTGTGTTTTAAACCTTTTTTACATGAGAAAATAAATTGTCCATAGAATTTTGTTCTATTTTCTTTTTCCATGCATGGTTATTAAGGGGAAAACAAGTTTCAATTTTGAGGGAAGAGGAGAGAAGGGAGAATTGGCTGAGGCTTGCGGTTGGCTCTTCGTGGATTCCATCCCCCTACTTTATGAAAAGAGGAGAGTTGCAAGGCAACTTCAAATCGAAACATGGCTTGACCTTTCCCAACTCATAAAAGAGTTAGGAATCGAGAGGTTGGATGAAGCAAAAAAAGAAGGATGCCGAGCAACCAATTACATAGTTTAGAGCCCGCAAGCCTCAAGCACTTTTTCAAAATTTTCGCGAGTTCTCTCCGTCTTATAGTGTCTTAATGCTTCAATAATTGCCGTCTTATTTCTTTTGCCAATTTTCCCATAAACTTTTTTAGCTATTAAGCCGCTGATGAAGAGAAATTGGCAAATGGAAGTAACATTGGAAGGCTTTCGGTTTAGGCTTGCAGTCTCAAAATCCACAATAAACGGATTCGCCTTTCCATCAACTATAATATGTTTGGGAGCGTGGCTGAGTTCTCCATGGTCCAAACCAGCTTTGTCTAAACGCCAACACTGCTCCAAAATTTCACGCAAAACCCGCTTTAATGATGCTTTTTTCTTGCATTTGTCAAGCCATTCTGGAAGCAGTTTGCCATCAACAAATTGCATTAAAAGAAAGTTTTTGCTCGCAGCCAAAAGTTTCGGTCCCACACCGATGGAATTTGCCTTTCTGAGCATTTCCGCCTCCCGCAGCATTCCCATGCGGTCGGCATCCACTCTACGAATTTTTAACGCAACTCTTTCATGGTTCATGCGAGCTATGGTTACTATGCCAACGCAGCCTTTACCCAAAACTGACATGTTAAAAACTTCCTTCTCTCCACTAAGTTCCAAGGCTTTGATGCCCAATTTCCGCAGTTCTTTTAGGCGTTTCTTAAATTCCACTTTTGTAGGTTTTGGATAACAAATTAGCGCCGCATAATCTTCTTTTTCCAAATCTTTGATGGAAACTTTCGTGGTTTCCTTTTTCAATGATTAGTCCTCAGTTATCAGATTACTCTTTTCACATACTCAAAGAAAACTGATGGGTTACTGAATGGTAAAGAGGGTTCTGTTACGCAGAAGAGGTAGCAACCATATTTCTTTGCCAGTCCACATTGCCTATATTCTTCTCTTAATGTTTGCGCCTTTTCAGAATACCATATTTCCTTCAAATTTTGTTTTAGGGCGTTGCCTAAATAGCCCTTTGGCATGCCTAAAACGCACATGGAGGTTACGTCTCCGTTGTATGCTATGCCTAACTGCATAGAAAATGGATAACAAACGTAATCGGCTCTGTCCCGCATCAAATTTAGGAAGGCATCCGTATTCAGCACAGTCTTTCCAAAACCATTCCGCTTATAATAAAGGAGCATATCCGCAACACGCCTAACAAAACTCCAATCATTAATCCTTAACAAATCGGCATCTTCCTTCCTCATGCTCCCCAATATTGAACCATTAGGAGTTGGTGTTTCAAAAACGGGTTCAAAAGAAACTGTAGTGTCAAGCTCCTTCGCCATAAACATTAGCTTTTTAACATCTTCTATGGTGTGCTTGGCTGTTAGAACACAGTTCATGTTAACTGCAATTCCATAATTTCGTGCTAAGCGTATGCCCTCAACTGTTCTCTCCAACAAGTTGGGCAAACCCCTAATTTTGTCGTGGCGAATGTCTGGAAAGTCAACGCTTATGTTAATGGAATCCACAAATTTTTGAAGTTTATGAATCCGTTTTGAAAGGAGGTAACCATTGGTTAAGAGTATGGTTGAAAAGCCAGTTTTTTTGGCAAGCCTAAAAACTTCTGGAATATCCTTTCTTAAAAGGGGTTCTCCACCCGTCACTGCCAAAAGAACACAGCCTAAATCATAGCCTTCATCAAAAATTTTCCTAATCTTATCTAAAGGTAAACCCAAAGGAGCGTCTTTCAGCTTCCAGTAACCGCAAAAACCGCATTTTGCATTACACCTTTGAGTAATCTCATAGCTGAGCAAGAGCGGTGTTGGATTTTTTAGGATAAAATTGTTAATGCAACATTTCAAAAAATTCTTTAAGGGATAGCTTTTGATGGGATATTTCATGGTTTTAGCCGTACCTTACTCCTTGAATGACATCGTCAATAACGCTGTTGGCTCTTGGAAGGTTGACTAGTAAAACTCCAAGCCTATAAGAGCTTTTTAGTGTTCGCAATACTTCCTTTAACAGCTGTTTTGGACGCAGGTAAAACTCGCGGAAATGCTCATAGATCATTTGGCGAATTTCCTCGAAGGGAACCGTGTGCGGGGAAACGCTTGGAACATAAATGCTTGTTTCCCAACACTCTTCTTCATTTATCCACCCCTTAGCCACCAGTTCATTCCAGATTTCGGTTCCAGAAAAGGCTCCGAGAATGTTTAGGGATGGAACATCAATGTCCAGTTTCTGTGCAAATTTCAAAGTGTTCAAAATTTCTTTACGTGTCTCGTCTGGGGCGCCTACAATAAAGGAGCCGACAATTACGTCGATGCCTGCTTTTCTGGCTTTGCAGACCGCGTCAAGAGACTGTTGTGGTGTTATTCCCTTTTTATAGTAGTCCAAAATTCTTTGGTTTGCACTTTCTATTCCAAAATAAAGCGTGTTACAACCAGCCTTTACCATTTCCCTAAACATGTCATAACTGCTATTGTCAACCCTAGAATCGCAAATCCACCTTATATCTAACCCTTCCCTTCTCATCCTTTGACAAAGCTTCACCACCCTCTTCCTGTTTAAGGTGAAATTGTCATCCACGAAAAGGATTTCCTCATAACCTTGACTTCTTAAGAGATGCAATTCTT
>JARYMR010000079.1 GCA_029907045.1 Candidatus Bathyarchaeota archaeon | reverse complement strand
ACGCTGCTTGCAAGCAAATACTCTGTTGTGTCAAGTTTGCGTCTACTATTCCACCTTTCAACTGCATTATGTGTTCCAGCCCCAGCGGGCAACCCATATTTTTCCTTAACTAAATAAATGGCTCTGCTAACTGGTCCCGGATCTGGCAAATCAAGGACTGTAGTGTCTACCAAAATATTTTCTACGCTTGCTTTTTGGGCTATTGCTAATAATTCATCGAGCACTTGTAATCTTCCAGAAATTGTGGGGTTTTTGGTGTTAAGTGTCAAAAGTATGGCGGATTTTATCTTAGCTTCATTAATCGCTGAGATTTCTTCTTCTTTAATATGGGGTGTTATGGAATTGTAGACAACTCTTTGTCCCAAGCCTACTTCCTTAACATATTTTGCTCCAACGATTCTCACTTCGGCGGTTGCTCCATCAATTGCAAAGGGTCCATCAATGTGGTTTGCTGCAAATTCTAGGAATTTTTCGAAGGCTTCAGGCCATGAACAGCAAACATCAACTATCCGTTGGTTTCCAGTTTTATCTGACATTTCCTCTTCCTTTTTCAGCAGTTCTTCGGCTTTATCTTTATCAAACTTGCCTTTTTTCTCGTCTTTCACAATTTTATGTTTATGGTAAAAGATGCTTCCAACCAATACTGTTGGGAGTTGACCGGGCTGTCCACCAATTTTCACGTTTGCAATGTCAAAAATTTTCTGTTCCTTCTCAAATTTGAACATTTTTAAGCGCTCCTTAGAATTCGTCTTATTGAAGGGAATCTATTTAAATTTTGATGAGGTATTAATGTGGCTTTTAAGAATTCTTTTTTGAAACTTGGATCTGCAGCTAACTCTAAATAGCGTACTTTTTTCGCTATTGTATCCGCTTTTTTCCTAGCTTCATTAGAGATTAGGGCCATTTTTGCGCCTACTATGGCGGTGTTTCCGACAAATTCAACTTTTTCTGTTGGGACGTCGGGTATTAAGCCGATGATTTTTGCATTTTGGGGGTTTATGTAATTTCCAAAGGCGCCAGCAATAAAGAGTTTAGTAATGTCCTTCTCTTTCAGCTCCTTCCTTTTCATCAAGATGGAACATCCAGTATATATGGCTGCCTTTGCAAGTTGTATTTCACGAATGTCCTTCTGCGTTACAGTAATTTCCTTCTTAGTTTTAGTTTCTTTTCCCCAAGCAATAACGAATTCCAATTCGCCGTTGTTTTTTCTTAATCTTGGAGTTTTAATATCCCGATTTATTTTTCCACTTCGATCTATTATTTTATGCTTAAACATTTCTGCAACTACGTCAATCATAGCTGAGCCGCATAATCCAGCAGGTTTCTCATGCCCTATTGTTTCATATTCAACCTCAAACTTTGAGTCTATTCGAATCTTCTCTATGGCGCCAGTTACAGCCTTCATTCCATGCTTAATGTGGAAGCCTTCAAAGGCTGGACCGGAAGCACATGAACATGAAAGCATGTCTCCAGAGTTGCCGATGAAAATTTCCGTGTTTGTCCCGATATCAATTAGAAGAGAAATATCCTCTGAATCACATATTCCAGTGGCTAAGACATCCGCAACAGCATCTGCTCCAACAAACCCTGCAATTACGGGCAGCGCTGTTACAATTCCAGAAGGGTTTATGTGAAGGTTTAATTCACTAGCCTTAACATTCACTTGCGCCTTTATTGCTGGCGTGAAAGGCGATAGCGCCATGTACTTGGGTTGGATTCCAAGAAACAAGTGGTGCATGGCAGTATTGCCAACAACCACAATTTCGTATATTTTATTTGGGTCTATTTTCGTCCTTTTGCACGTTTCAATTATTATTTTGTTTATAGCCTCTACGACAAGCGCCTGGAGTGTTTTCAAATTTTTTGGATTGGCAATTGCAAAAGTTATTCTTGTAATTATATCTTCGCCATAAGCAAGCTGAGGATTTTCCAGGGAGTCTATATCTAAAGTTTTGCCGGTTGCTAAATCCACAAGGTAACCGACAATCTTTGAAGTTCCTATATCTATGGCAAAACCGAAAAGTTCCTTTGAGGTATCTCCGGGTTCAACAGCGATTATTTTGCGTCCATCCCAAACGGTTACGGTTGTCTTAAAATTTGAGCGCCGAAGAGTATCTGAAAGCCCTTTAAGAACATCATAATCAATTTCTAAATATCCAAATTTGTCAAATTGCGATAAGGCGTCAAGGAGCCTTTCATAGTCTGGTCTTATATCCGATAATGTGGGCTTTGGAAGAGCAACAAAAAATTTTTTCACCGTGGGTTTTGGTTCCAAAAATCTTTCTTTTCCAGAAATCTGAATCCTTCTAAACTCAAAACCACTTTCGAGAGGAATTACAATTACAGTGTCTTTCAACACTCTAGCTTGACAAGCCAGCCTATAACCTTCATCGATGTCAAATTTAGATAAATGCTTCTTTTCAGGTTCCGTGAGTTCGCTTAAGTCTTCTGGTTTTTTAACGATGACTCTGCATTTTCCACACAAGCCCTTTCCGTCACATTCAGATCTAATAGTTACGCCTGCATCTTTAGCTGCTTGAAAAACTGTAGTGCCTTTAAGAGTTTGAATTTTTTTGGCTTCTGGTTCGAATAGGATTTTTACGTTTTCAGGTATAGCCATTTTGTTGTCTTATCCTTAAATAGTTAGTCTAGGAACCTTTTAGTGTTTCTTCATGATATCTTCCATGAGGCTATCAAGGTCTTTTTGAACATCTTGAGGCAACGGTTCGGGTTCATGCTCCTTCAGTTTCTTCTCAACAATTTCATGCGCTCGCTTCATAATGTCTTTTTTCCCGGCATCTTTCCAAACCTTCCACTCTTTGCGGTCAATAATTTCTGATGGTATGAATTGTTCTTTTCTAATCCATTCTAAAGTGTGCCTTTCCGCCAAATATACTCCGCCTGGACCAACCTTTCTTATCAAGTCAAAGGCGATGGTTTCATCTTCAACCTTTACACCCTTCGCCAATCTTAATGCCATACCACAAATTTCATTGTCTATAACAAGTTTTTCTAAGCTTTGGCAATTTTCAAAATTCAACATTCCCGGTCCAGATATTACGTTTATTCCCGCTAGTGTTCCTAACACTATGCCAATTCCAGATTCAAAGCCACATTGTGCATCTATTACCTTTGCATCGCTAAGCCCAATATACATGTGGGTTGGAAGTCCATAACTTTTTGCAATTTGAGTATAGGAACAACCAAAAAGCATGGCCTCTACAGCCCCAAGACAAGCAGTGGCATATCTCTGGTCTAAGACAGTTGGCGAACCTCCATAAATCACGGGTGCACCAGGATTTATTAATTGCGTCATTAATAACCCGCTTAAAAATTCAGCATTATGTTGGACAAGGGATCCAGCTATTGTTGCGGGTCCAGTGGCGCTTAATTGGATTGCTGGAATAATTTCTGCGGGCAAGCGGAACTTGGCGCAGTCAATTAGGTTTTGTGCGTCAAGTTCGCTCCATTTTAGTGGGGATGAAGGACATACATCAAATATTGCCATGGGTTTTTTGGCTAATTCTTTCTCGCCGCCGACTACAACTTCAAGCATCCGCTTCATATCATAAAGCCCATCAATGCTAAAGGCACCCGTTATTATTGGTTTAAAGGAATTTTTTAGGACTATGTAAAGGCGGTAACGATCAACAATGGCTTGCGGAACATCCGAAACAACCATAGCCGTGCTTTGGGCATGTACATGCTCAAGAGCATCGGTTAATCTCACAAGATCGGCTAAATCCTTTGAAACAGGCTTTCTAATCTCGTTTTCCTCATAATCTAAAATGTATAATGCAGAGGAGCCCGGATTAAATGTAACCCTATCGCCCTCCAAAGTTCTGTCATGTTTTCTGTTTCGACCGTAAAGCTTGATTGTAGATGGCGCCTTAGTCAAAGCTTCTTTAACCAAATGTTGTGGGATAAAGGCAAGTTTCTTACTAAAATCTACTTCAGCTCCGCCGTCGCTAAGCAATTTTAATGCAGTGTCGCTGTAAATCTTAACGCCAACCTCTTCTAAAAGCCTAAGAGAAGCGAGGTGAATGGATTCAATTTCATCTTCGGATAGGGGCTGAAATTTTGGAAAGGAGGATTTAGACATAAACTTCCCCTTTTTGAACTTTTAAACAATGGATGTTTTTAATAAGCTTTTTAGTGCGCCAAATCTTTTTCCGCCATTTCAATGATATTTCTAATTTCTTTTTGAACATCCTTTTCTAAAGGCGGGACTTGGTGCTTCTGAAGGATCACTTTAACCTTTTCCTTGGCTATTTTCACTATATCTTTGGCGCCTTCTTTAAGCCATGTTTCAAAGGATCTTCTATCGGTTAGTTCAGGAATAAAATGTTCCCTTCGCAAGTTTTCAAGGGTGTGTCTTTCAGCTAGGAAATGGCCGCCGGGACCAACCTTGCGAATTATGTCCAGCGCTAAGGTATTGTCGTTAACTTCTATTCCTTGGGCAATTCGGTAAATTATTTTCACAATTTCCGCATCAATTAAAATTTCTTCAAACGCGAGCGTTGTGCAATCATCAAGCAATCCTATCCCAGCAATCATGCTGCAACCTGAAAAAACTGGAGGAAATCCGCTTGCAAACTTTTCATAACATGCTTGCGCTCCGGGCATTTTTGCGGTTGAAACAAAACCTCCCACAATAGAAGGCATACAATAATACCTTGCCAGTTCACCAGCAGCGGCACCCGTCAACCCATGTTCTGGACCTCCACCGGCACGCTTTAAAGTTCTCATATCAAAAGCTGCAATACCCGCGCCATAAATAACTGGAGCGCCTGGATAGGCAAGTTGGGTGATTACAAGACAGCCTAACACTTCTGCATTATTCACAACTAAAGATCCAGCAAGCGTCACAGGTCCAGTGGCTCCCGGCTGAGGCATTCCAAAAAACATTACGGGAATGCCAGCTTTGGAAAATTCTAAGGCAGCTTCCATGCTGTTTCCATCCATTTGGAGAGGCGCACTTGTGCAGTGTAAGGAAGAGATTATCGGTCTTTCCCTCAGTTTCTTTTCGTCTCCAACGATTACTGAAGCTATTTCTATCTGATATCTAGCTTCTTTAGGCGACATGGTCGTCTCGAAGGTTACATGCTTCTCCGTATTAGCCAAAGACGCTTCAAGATCATGGAGATGCCTAACATGGGCGGGATAATCCTGTGCGCTTACCAGAGGCCAATATATATCTACAGCGTCGATGGCGTCTGAGATTATGGCTGATTTGGCTATGTCCTCCTTTTTTGATGTTCGCCTCTCTCCTGTTTCCATGTCAAATGTTTGGGTTCCGTTTCCATCAGTTGTTATATACACGTGCTTTTGATCTAGTGGCGCATCGTATTTTGGGTTTCGAGCGCAGAGGGTTATGTTCTCGCAATTTTTCCTTAGGGCTTCCTTAACTAGATGGGGAGGGATTAATGCTACTTGGTTTTTGTAGTCAACTTTGCAGCCTCCTTCTTCTAGAATTTTGAGACATTTTTTGCTGTTGATTCTGAAACCTGTTGTCTCTAAAACTTTAAGGGTGGTTTCGTGAATTTTCTCTAAATCTTCATTGGATAGTATAGAAAAGTTTACTCTCTGATTCTCTCTAAAGAAACCCATGTGCGCTTTACTCCTAACTTTAACGTGTATAACCTTTTTTCGAATTAGGAAGCTTTCATAAGTTTCTTTGCAATTTCAACAGCCTCTATCGCGTCTCCGCCATGGCCGTCTGCTCCTATTTCTTCAGCCCACTTTTTAGATGTTGGTGCACCGCCAATTATTATTTTAACTTTTTCTCGTAATCCTTCCCGCTTAAGAGCTTCTATGACCTCTGCCATCTTAGCCATTGTAGTAGTCATTAGGGCAGACATTCCAACTATTTCTGGTTTTACCTCCTTAACTTTCTCTACGAATTTTTCGGTTGGAACATCAACGCCAATATCAATTACTTCAAAACCTGCCACCATAAGAAGGGTGCTGACAATGTTTTTTCCAATGTCATGGATGTCTCCTTCCACGGTGCCTATGAGAACCTTGCCTAAAGTTTTCTTTTCCCTAGCGCTCTTTAGAATTGCGGGTTCAAGCACTTTTAAAGCTTGTTTCATGGCTTCAGCTGCTATTACAAGCTCTGTCAAAAAGGCTTCTCCAGCGCCAAATTTCTCTCCAACAATTCTTACCCCTTTAGCCAAACCTTCCTCAATAGCTTCAACGGGATCCACGCCTTTTTGGAGGGCTTCTTCAGCAGCTTTAACTGCTGCTTCTGGATCGTAACTTAAGACAGCGTTCATTAGCTTGTTTATAATTTCTTCTTTCATTAATTCACCAGCATTTCCAAACAGTATGGATTGTATATAAATTTATTGAGGGTGAATATGTATAGCTTTTCATAAAAAAATAAATATGATAAGATGTAGTAATCTTCTGAAGTGCATTGCTGATGGTTGACAAAGTTAGACTATTTCATGCTGTAGACGTGCATGGAAGCGAAATGGTTTGGCGAAAGTGGCTCTCCATTCCTAAAGTGCATAAGGCAGACGTCTTATTGTTATGTGGCGATTTAACAGGGAAGCTCATAATTCCAATAATTGAAGAAAGCCCTGGGCGATATAAAACTATGGTTTATGGAAGATGGATTAACGCCAGCGGCGAAGATGAACTTAAAAAGTTAATGGATAAGATCACTTTTAGCGGATTTTACACTCATGTCTGCAGCCAAGACGAGTATGACGAACTTATGAAAAACTCTAAAAGAGTTGACGAATTGTTCCGCAATTACATGAAGGAAAGGCTTCAAAGATGGCTTAGCATGGTTGAAGAGAAATTATCAAAGGATGTTACTGTTGTAATGATGCCTGGAAACGACGATTCTTTTGAAATTGATGAACTAATAAAAGCTCATGAAGACCGTGTTATATATCCCTTAGAAAAAGTTGTGGATCTTTGCTTTGACTATAAAATGCTAAGTTTTGAATGGGTTAACCCCACACCTTGGGATACACCGCGAGAAGCCCCAGAAGAAGAGTTGTGGAAAAAATTGGAAAAGATAAAGGACATGTTCTCCGGCGACTGGAAAAAGGTTATCCTAAATTTTCACTGTCCACCATACTGCACCAAGCTGGATTTGGCTCCAAAATTGGATAAGAATTTAAAACCTGTTGTTTTCTTGGGAAGAATAATTTATGATAATGTAGGAAGCAAAGCCATAAGGCGATTTATTGAGGAAAATCAACCACTTTTAAGTTTGC
>JARYMR010000078.1 GCA_029907045.1 Candidatus Bathyarchaeota archaeon | reverse complement strand
GTTTCAAACTTATTTTCTTAACTAAAGGGCGCATCACATGGAGAAAGTTGGCATACTAGTCGTTTCTTATGGCGCAAGAGAAGTAGCCATGATAGACGCCTTCACCCGCAGCACAAAATATGATGTGAAAGTTTATGTTGTTGATAAACAGCGCAACCCCTTCAACGTTAAAAGGGCAACAAAGCATGCTGTTGTTCCAGACTTGAATGTGGAGGAAATTTGCAAATTCGCAGAAAACAATAAGGACGAAATCGACTTTGGCATAGTTGGACCCGAAAAACCCATAATCGACGGTGTCCGCGACCTTGTAGAAATGCGCACTGGCATACCCCTAATTTGTCCGAAGAAGGAATATGCCATAGAAGCAAGCAAAGTGCAGCAACGCTTACTGTTTCAAAAAATTGTGCCAGAAGTAAACCCGCGCTTCAAAATTTTCAACCCAAAAGATTACAAAAGTCAAGAAGAAGTGCGAAGTGCTGTTTACAAATGGCTGGATGAGCTTGAGAATAAGGCTGTTGTTAAACCAGATCAACCAGCAGGTGGGAAAGGCGTTGGCGTATGGGGAGACCACTTCACAACGCGAGAAGAGTTATTTGAGCATTTTATGGCAAATTTCCAGCACGGCTCAGTAATAATTGAAGAAAAGATTGAAGGTGAAGAATCAAGTTTTCAAGCCTTCTGCGATGGCAAACACCTAGTGCCCTTACCAGAAACAAGGGATTATAAGCGAGCCTTTGACGATGACAAGGGACCAAATACTGGTGGGATGGGTTCTTATAAGGATGTTGAGGATGTTTTGCCTTTTATGACCAATGCGGATAGGGCTAAAGAAGTTGAGATTGTTAAGCGAATTTTTGAAAAGTGGAATGTTAAAGACGGCGACAGCCTAAGGGGTATCCCGTTCTACGTAGCTTTTATGCAAACGAACAAAGACCCAAAAATCCTCGAAAACAACAGCAGACCAGGCGACCCAGAAATAATCAACATTCTACCAATTTTAAAGGAGGATTTTGTGGATGTTTGCTTCAAAATTTTGGATGGAAACCTAACAAAAATTGAATTGGAAAAGGCTGCAACAGTGGTAACCTACAAAGTTCCACCAAATTATGGCGGATACATGGACGCTTTTCCACAACTTGTAAACAAAAACGAAATTGGCACGCCCGTTGACTTAACAAAGGCTTACGAACTAACAAAAAAGTATAGCGAAAAAATCCGCATATACCCAGCATCCATGGAACTCCGCAACAACGAAACCTATGCCCTTAAATCCAGAGCTGTTGGGGTTGTGGGCATAGGCGAAAACATAGAGGAGGCTAGAAAAATTTCTTTGGATGGGATAAAAGCCATAAAAGGCGGAGCATTGTGGCACAGAAAAGACATAGCCTCAAAAAGGCATATAACAAAAAGCATTAGGCATATGGAGAGGTTGAGGCTTAAAAGTGAAAAAAGTTTTCATATCAGACTGTGAAGGACCCATCTCCAAAAATGATAATGCCTTCGAAATAACATCCCATTATGTTCCAAACGGAGACAAACTCTTCACAATAATAAGTAAATATGACGATATTTTGGCAGAAATCCTAAAAAGACCAAATTATAAGGCTGGAGACACTTTAAAGCTCATACTGCCTTTCCTTAAGGCTTATGATGTCACAGATGCTAAAATGCGAGAGTTTTCTGTTAAGAGCCTAGTTTTAATTGCTAATGTGAAAGATATGCTATCGCATGTGAAAAATGTAGCCTACGCCTTTATTGTCAGCACAAGCTACCAGCATTACATAGAGGCTTTATGCCAAACCTTGAATTTTCCATACGAAAACACTTACTGCACAAAACTTTGCCTAGACAAATACTCAATAACAGAGAAAGAAAAGAGCGAACTGAAAGAATTGGCAAGGGAAATTACAGAAATACCTTTGATTAAAATTCCCCAAAAGGCGAAATCCTTAAGCGACTTTTCCCAAAAAGACCAGGAACTAATTGGTCGGCTGGATGAAATTTTCTGGAACATCATCACTAAAATGGAGATTGGCAAGATTTTCTCCGAAGTTAATCCAGTTGGGGGAAGCGAGAAAGCCGAAGCGGTGAAAGATGCGGCTAAAAAGGTTAATGCGAGACTGGCTAATGTGATGTATGTTGGCGACAGCATAACGGATGTGGAAGCCTTTAGGCTTGTGAAAGAAAATGATGGCTTAGCCGTCTCCTTCAATGGTAACGAGTATGCTATAAGAAATGCTGAAATCGCCATACTATCCGAAAACAGCATAGCCACCACAATAATTGCAGAATTATTTAGCAAATTTGGGAAACAAAAAACCCTAAACATTGTCCAAAATTGGAGTCATGAAACACTAAAGAAAAGCTCCATAAACCCGACATTACTTAACAGCCTTTCCAGTTTGTATCCTAAAAAATTGCCCAAAGTTAAAATAATAACAAAAGAGAATATGGATGCTCTAGCAAAAGAAAGTAGCAAATTCAGAAAAAAAGTTAGGGGTGAAGCCATAGGAGGGCTGGGATAAAATGGTAAGAAAGGCTGAAGTGGAAGACACTTATGCAGAGGCTTTTGAAGGAATTTTCTCAAGAATAATTGTTACAGCCGATGATGAAGAAACATTGCGAAAAGCAGCGGAAGACGCCACAGCAACACCATCAATAGTCATCGGCAGAGTTGAAGGTGGAATAGAAAAATGGCTAAGCAAAAAAGAAACTCCAGACAAACGCCAAGGCGCTTTGCTCCAGTTTTGGGGTGGAATAGACCATAAAAAGCCATTTTCAGATTCCCTAAAGAAGTTTGAGGTTGAGCTTTCCTACAGAATCCGCCAAGACATTCTCGTTAAACCTTTTACGGCAATATTTGACGCAACGTCAAATGCTGAAGGGAAAATTGACATGATGGAACGTGTGGGACACTGCGGAGACGGTTATGAGTGGGTTAAAAAACGCTTTGGACGCGAGGTCATTGTTGTTCCCATAATGGTTCCAGACTTCATTATCGAACGCTATTTAGGCTATGCACGTGGAGTTATGGGTGCGAACTTTTGGATTATGTGCAAAACAAAAGAAGCCCTAAAAAAGGCTGGAGAAAAAGCCTTAGAAACAATTCATAAAATTGATGGTGTAATAACGCCTTTTGATGTTTGCAGCGCTGGTTCCAAGCCTGAAACAAGTTTTCCATGGATTGGACCCACAACAAACCATCCATACTGCCCATCCCTAAAAAAGAAGTTAGGCAAAGAATCAAAAGTTCCCGAAGGCGTCAACTATATTCCAGAAATCGTAATTAACGGCGTTTCGCTGGAAGCTGTAAAAAGGGCTATGAAGGCTGGTATAGAACCAGTGTTGGACATTGATGGTGTTGTGAAGGTTTCTGCTGGAAATTATGGTGGAAAATTGGGCGATTATAAGATTTATTTGCGTGAGCTGTTTTCATGAGCACTTTTGACGTTATAGGATTCGGCGCTTTAAACGTTGACAAACTTTTCAGAGTGAATAAAATAGCTGGGGCTGAAGAAGAAGGCTTCATTATAAACTGTGAAGAATGGTGCGGGGGTTCAGCGGCAAACACTATCGTCGGCTTGGCAAGGCTCGGCTGCAAAGTTGGCTTTATAGGAAAAATAGCCAATGACCGGGAAGGAAAAATGCTCATCGAAGATTTTCGAAAAGAAGGCGTCGACACAAACGGCATAATCTACGCAAAAAATGGCAGAAGCGGAACAGTCATGGGCTTCGTAGACCAAAAAGGCGAAAGAGCCTTATATGTGGATCCAGGCGTGAACGACACAATAGAGTTTAACGAAATAAACAAGGATTACGCCTTCAATACGCAATTTTTGCATTTAACCTCCTTTGTTGGAGAAAAATCCTTCCAAACCCAAAAAAGACTTGTTGAAACATTGCCAGAAAATGTTAAGGTAAGCCTTGACCCTGGAGAATTATACGCAAGAAAAGGACTAGCCACGTTAGAGCCCATAATAAGGCGTACTTTTGTTTTGATGCCAAATCAAAGAGAACTCCAACTCCTAACCAAAGCCAAAGATTACAAAAAAGGCACCGAAATTCTGCTTGAAAAAGGCGTTAAAATAATTGCGGTAAAACTCGGCAATAAGGGCTGTTACGTTACAGATGGAAAGGAAAACCACCAAATAAACCGCTTTAACGTAAAAGTTGTCGACACAACAGGCGCTGGGGATGCTTTCTGTGCTGGTTTTCTTTATGGTCTAATAAATGGCAAAAGCTTATACGAGTGCGGAAAACTCGGAAATTTTGTAGCTTCAAGATGCATAATGAAAATGGGTGCCAGAACAGGGCTTCCGCACATTGAAGATTTAAAACTTCTTCGTTAAGTATTCAATTAAACTTTCGAAGATTAGTTTTCCATCGCCGTATTGGGGCATTTGTTTTTGTCTTGTCCAGTCTGGCTGTTGCCACCAATAAAAGGCTCTTTCTGGATGTGGCATCAAACCGAATACTGTTCCTTCAGGGTTGCATATTCCAGCTATGTCGTGGAAAGAGCCGTTTGGATTTGTTGGAAAACGTCCATTAGCATATTCGCCACTTCTATCACAATAGCGGAAGACTAACTGGTCATTTTCGTAAAGCCTTTCCAAAAATTCTTTTTCCTTTTCCTTTGCAAACATGAATCTGCCCTCAGAATGGGCAACGGGAATCCGCAAAACTTTTCCCTGCGGAATTTTCCAAGTAAATGCGCATTTCCCATTGTTTTCATGCCTAATGTAAATCCAACGGCAATTATATCCAGGCGGAAAATTGGGCGCCAAAACCGCTTCTGGATATGGGCTTATTCCATCAAATCCCGGAAGAAAACCAGCCTCAACAAGCACCTGAAAGCCATTACAAATGCCGAGGATTAGGCGGTTTTCGTTAACGAAGGCTTTAAGCTCCTTGCCCAATTTTGCCATTATCCACTTCGCCCAGATAGTGCCCGCTCGCACATAATCCCCATAAGAGAAGCCTCCTGGAAAAACCAAAACATGATATTCCAAAAGATTTCTGCGCTTAACTAATTCATTTGCATGTACGATTTCGGCTTGAACGCTCAACTCTTCAAAAGCCCGTTTTGTTTCCGCATCGCAGTTTGTTCCGCCAACCCTTAAAACGCAGACTTTAATCTCTTCTCGTTTCATGCCCTAAACCCCACTGCTGAGGGTTCTTTTCCACCTTGCCAACAAATCATTCAACGAAGCCTCCACAACAATCTCATCGGCTAATCCGTAAACGCATAAGCTCGGAGTTTTTGTAACTCTTCCTATTTCAGCGAATGCCACACTTTTAAGCAATGCTTCAAACTCTTTTTTCGCCTTTTGCGAAACTTCCACTAAAAAGCGACTGTTAGATTCTGAAAATAAAAGGAAATCATTACGATTCAGATTTTCTCTTGGAACTTTCTGCAAGTGTAATTCCATTCCGTATCCGCCTGCAAAAGCCATCTCTGCTGCTGCCACGCCTAAACCGCCCTCAGATAAATCATGGCAAGCCTTAATCAATCCCGAATCAACAGCCTTAGTAATTGCCCTAAAGGTTTTCTTGGCCTGTTTTGCCCGCACTTTTGGCACAACGTTTCCAACGAAACCCTTAAGCCTATAATATTCTGAACCGCCCAACTCATTATAGGTTTGCCCAACAATATAGATTAAGTCGCCGGCATCTTTAACGTCTATGGACACAACCAAACGAACATCTGGAACAATACCTAAAGCAGTAATTAAAAGCGTAGGCGTAACAGTTCCAAGTGGAGATTCATTGTAAAGGCTGTCCTTTCCAGAAATGAATGGCGTCTTAAAAGCAGTTGCAAAATCATAACACGCCTCACAAGCCCTAACAAGACTACCGAGAATTTCTGGCTTTTCTGGATTGCCCCACGTGAAATTGTCAAGCAAGGCTATTCTTCTGCCGCCAACAGCCACATTATTCCTTATAGCCTCATCTATGGCTGAGGCAGCCATCCAATAAACATCAATCTTTCCATAATTTGGATTCATCCCGCATGAAATGGCTAATCCTTTCCAGGAATCTGCCAATGGTTTAAGCACAGCAGCATCATTAGGTCCGGCAAACTCGCCATGCAAGGGCTTAAGCAAAGTATTCCCTTTCACCTCATGGTCATAAGTGCGTATCACACTTTCTTTGCTTGCAATGTTAGGCGATGACAAAAGTTGCAAAAGTGTTTCAGTTAGATTTTCTGGTTCCTGAAAGAATGGGTCTTCAAAAATATTCGGCTTGTAATTGGCGGTTCTTATAATTTTGGGCGGTTCGAAAAGGAATGGAATATCTATTTCAGCAACCTTTTCGCCTTGAAAATAAATTCTTAAAATCTCATCCGCCGTATATTTTCCAATAGCATTAGCCTCCACATCCTCACTCCTAAAAACTTCCAAAACTTTCTCCAAATTTTCAGGAGGAACAGCCAAAAGCATCCTCTCTTGGGATTCGGAAACATAAATTTCCCAAGGAGCCAAACCAGGATACTTTAATGGAACCTTATCCAACTCAACAACAGCGCCGCAACCAAAACGCTTTGCCGTTTCGCCAACAGCAGAGGATAAGCCTCCTCCGCCCAAATCTGTTATTGCTGATGCAAGCTCCAAATCGCGAATCCTAATTATCGCCCTCTTCAGCTTTTCCTCTTCAACGGGGTTTGCAATTTGAACAGCTGGTCGCGAAACTTTCTCTGACTCTTCTGTTAATATGGCTGATGCAAAGGTTACGCCGTGAATGCCGTCCCGGCCGGTTCTTCCCCCAGCCAAAACTATAATGTCATCTGGTTTGGCGTTTCTCCTAAACTTTTTCAACGGAAGCAATCCAACACATCCACAGTAAACAACAACATTCCCAGCATAGCTTTCATCAAAATATATGGCTCCATTAACTGTTGGAATACCCATGTTATTGCCATAACTCCCTATACCAGCAACAACCCCCATGTAAACATATTTCGGATGCTTAACGCCAGGCGGAAGCCTTTCGTAATCAAAATCTAATGGACCAAAACCCAAAATATCCATACACGCTATGGGGTCAGCCCAAACCCCTAAAACATCGCGAATTACGCCACCAACCCCAGTGGCTGCTCCCCCAAAGGGCTCCACAGCAGATGGATGATTATGGGTTTCAACTTTAACTGCCACTCCATAACCTTTGTTAAAACGGATTATACCCGCGTTATCCTCAAAAATGGAAAAACACCATTTTGGCTTAATATCGTTGGTTGCCTTTGCAATA
>JARYMR010000077.1 GCA_029907045.1 Candidatus Bathyarchaeota archaeon | reverse complement strand
CCGCCGTAGCTCAGTTCGGTAGAGCGGCTGGCTGTTAACCAGTCGGTCGTAGGTTCAAGTCCTACCGGCGGCGCCTCTATGCTACTGTTGCATTTTTATGTTGTGTGTTTTATTATTGTTTCAAGCATTTTATGATGTTTCTTTTCCTCTTCAAGAATATATTGCAGAAGCATCTTTAACGCTTTATCTTTTGTTCTTTGAATTTCCTTTTCCACATGTACTATCATTTGTGCTTCTCGTTCCATATGCCTTTGAAGGTCTCTTTTTACAACAAGAGGGTCAACATAACTTTCAAGTTTGTATTTCCAAAGATTTTCGGATGGGGGAATTTTTCCAACAACATCGAGGATTCCGCTTAAGACTTCGGCATGCTTTTGAGAGTCTAATTTTATTATACGCAAATACATTTTTGCCGCCGCATTTCCAACTTTAGTTTCACTTTCGGCAACTTCCTTAACATTTAGATTTTCAACTTCAATTTGTTTTTTGACCATTTTAATCCATTCATCAGTAACATTCATTTTATATTCCTCTTTAACTTATTAGAGACTCAAACTTGACTTATTAAAACTTGTGATAGAAGCACATCATTTTAACAAAGATAAGCAATCATAGGGCGGACTATATCCTATTTTGGTATAACACATCATGGCTTCTACTTAATACCCTAACAATAAAAGCCATAAATTCAAGTATAAACCCGCAGCCACGGATGAAATTAAGATAAGCGATGCAATAGTTTCCTTATAAAAGTTATAACGTTCACTAAGAATTATGTTAGAAATCGCAACGGGCACGCCGTGCATAACAAGTATAATAGCCCTTTCCATCCCAGCAACATTAAATATAATTGAGGTTATCATGGCTACCGCAGGAAGAAGAACAATTCTAAGAAGGCTTAATTTAAAAGCAACTCCAATGTTTGTGTACTTTCTTCCGTACAGGAATACTCCAAGCATGAAAATTGCTACCGCTGCTGTCGTATTACCCAACATTCGTAGAGAGGTTGTTATTGGAGGGGAATTTTTACTTCGAAAAAAGACAAAACAATGCCCAACAAAATAGAGATTATGAGCGGATTTTTTGAAAACTTCTTAAATACACGCTTAACACTAATTAGGAAAGTTGATTGTTCCAGTTGATACAACTCTAAAGCTGTAATAGATAGAGGAACTGCAATCACAGAAATTGAGGCTGCTGAAAGCGTCGCTAACTTCACCGCTTCTGGAAAAGCCAACATAACGAAAGGTATGCCGAAAAAAGTTAGGCTACCAAAAAACGTGCTTACAATAAGTAGGTAAAGAATATTTCTTGAAAACTTGAAAATAAAATAACAAACAATGTATAACGTCAAAACTAAAAATATTGGAATTAAGCCTACAAAAACAAAATGAAGATTTTCGGGAGTAAAACTAATTTCAGCCAAGTCTACAATAAATAGGGCTGGAAGCGCAAAATAATATACGTAAGCACTGAAAACCCGCTCATCTCCAGACTTTAAAACGTCAATTTTTCTTGAAAGAAAACCTAAACCTAATAAAAACAGGATGGGAACAATTGTACGAATGGCAACAATATCAAGCATTTTGAATCTTGATATGGTTTTATAAGTCATGGTTTATGAAGCTTATCATAAATTGGAGTTTTAGGTTGAATCTTTGGAGCTGGTGGACTAGCTACTATTGGACGCTTTTGTATGTGCCTATATCCGCATTCACATTTGAAGCCTATTATTTTGCCTCCTCTTTTTATTATTTGCCACTTCTTTCCATCACATCCTATGTTTTGTTTGTGAATTTTCCACAAGATTTTTGCCTCATAAGGGGTTAGGGGAGCATAGTCCTTTGCTGATGTTAAATACCATGTTGCATAAACTACAAAAATTGTCCACAAGGCGAAGGCAAATATTTGCAATGTTTCAAACATTTTCCTCACGTGTTTTTGTGTTCTACACATATACAATATGTCTTTTGTTTGACATATCTAACTTGAGAATATTATCTCTTACGATATAAGCATTATGTAAAATTCCGAATACCCACGCTAAACGCTAAAACTGTTGAAGAACATCCCTCTTCTCCATAATATAACCACAATAATGGCACTTCAAAACAAGCGGGTCTTCACTTTCAACATAAAATTTAGCTTGTACGGGTTCATTACTATTGCTTATACAGGCGGGATTGGCACATTTAATAATGTCCTCAATAACCTTTGGCAACTGAACCCTCTGTTTAGACACCACATTATAATCGCGGATAATATTAATTGTGGCATGAGGAGCCAACAAAGCAATTTTATGCACTTCTTGAGGATTTAACTCCCTACCCTCAATCTTAACAATATCCTTAACTTTAAAGCGCTTGCTCGGCACATTAATGGCAATTGTGATTATGCCCTTCTCTCGTCCAGTTATTCCCAAAATTCTGGCAACATCCAATGCGTGACCGCCAGTTATGTGGTCGATAACGGTGCCATCTTTGATTTTTGAAACATGCAGCATCGTCTCACTCATGCACGCTCATCCTCTCTCTGTAAAGAGGCTATAATCCAAACAAGCATAAAAGATTTTAACCATTCGGCAGTAGCCGTTGGTAAAAGTTATTTAGTAGTTCCTTAGATTTGTTTTGGGTGTGAACGTGAAATTCGAAGGCAGAGACATAATATCGATCAAGGATTTTTCTCGCGAAGAAATTGAATATATTTTAAACATTGCAAAAACCATGGAACCCCTAGCAAAAAAGGGTTCAGAAATGCTGAAAGGCAAAATTCTCGCTACATTATTTTTTGAACCAAGCACCCGCACACGCTTAAGCTTTGAGGCAGCCATGCAAAAACTAGGCGGTTCCACAATAGGCTTTGCAGAAGCAGAAATAGCCTCAGTCAAAAAAGGCGAAAACCTCGCCGACACAGTGCGCACAGTAGAAAACTATGCAGACGTCATAGCCGTGAGACATCCACTAGAAGGTGCAGCAAGACTTGCCGCAGAATTTGCGAAAGTGCCAATAATTAATGGAGGAAGCGGAGCAGAGGAACACCCAACCCAGGCGCTCTTAGACTTATACACGATAATGAAAGAGAAGGGAAAAATTGACGGTTTAAAAATTGCTTTAGTGGGCGATTTACGATATGGAAGAACTGTTCACTCCCTTGCTTATGCTTTTTCCCTATTCAACATAGAATTATACTTAGTATCACCAGAAGCTTTGAAAATGCGAAGAGAAGTTCTCCAAACAATAAAAGAGAAAATAACAGTAACAGAAAAGACAAGCCTGGAAAAAATAATCCCAATAATAGATGTTTTATATGTTACAAGAATTCAGAAGGAACGTTTTCCAGACCCAGCAGAATACGCAAAGGTTAAGGGCTCATACAAAATTGATTTAACAACCCTAAAAGAAGCAAAAAAGGATTTAATCGTTCTCCATCCCCTCCCAAGAGTGGATGAAATAGTAGCCGAAGTGGATAACACCTCCTACGCCCACTACTTCCAACAAGTTTGGAACGGCGTTGTTGTCAGAATGGCTCTCCTAGCCCTAATATTAGGCGCAGTAAAATAACATCCAAAATTAGACTGATGCAAAACGGTCAAAGGGCGTTAATGTATCTATTGCTCCACAAGATGAACATTTATGTAAAATGCCAAACCAACTTTTTCTGCAGTTTAAACAATAAGTCAGTTTACGGTCATAAGTGAAAAATTTAATATCGTAACCTTCGAAAATTTGCTTGGTTAAAGCCATAAGCTCTTCAGGCTTATGTTCGGCATCTCCAAGCTCTATTACAGTCAAGTTCCCACCAGAATATAGCCTCTGTATTTCTTGTTCAAATTTTAAAAATTCCGTACTAATTTTTCCATCAGTAAATACTAGTTTGCTGACTGTTGAATAGTATGGTTTTTCCCTTGTTCCCAAAAATCGAACTTTTGCCACGCCAAATCTTTCAATATCCAGCCTTGCCAACCTTTCGGAAGCTTCAAAATCTGGTAATTTCGCTGTGACCAAATGTTTTTCGCATCTTCTACCAATTTTATGTGTATAATCCAAAATGTTTTCAATGATTTCTTGGGCAAACTTCAATGTTCTTTCATCTTCGCCAACCTTTTTCCGGTAAAAGGCTTCAATAGTTTCTCTTAATCCTGCCAAATTTATTATGCAAGAACAGTTCTCATTTCTAAAATATCTGTCACCATTAATGTCTTGTAAGAGAAATGGAAGTAAACCCTTACCATGCTGTTTAATGGATTTATGCTTGATTTCTAAAGCCTGCAATGCCAAATCAAACCGCTCTTTTAATATCTGAAAGAATTTCGCTTTATCGCCTTCACATTCATATGCAATGCGTGGCAAATTAAGAGTTACATGGGCTAATTTTCCAGTGCGCAAAGTGTCTATTTCCCAGTCTCCGTCAAAACTCGTCCCTAGCCTAAATCCAGAGGTGGAGAAAACACTTTGTCTTTCATTCTCTTTTAGGAGATTAGCAAAGTATGGTATTCCCCTTTGTGAAGCCAATTGATGTGCCTTAACAAGGATAGCCTTAGCTTTCTCGTCGTTGAAGGTTTCGGGACGTATTTTCAAAATGAGTTTTGGATTAAGTAAGGGCTTACTCACGCTTTCTTCAATAAATATGTCAAGGAGAAGAGAAGCCAAATTTTGGCTTTCTTCATAGAAATCTCGATAATTGCCCTCTAATTTTCCAGAAATTCCCGCAGCTGGCTTGTCTGCAATAAAGTCTGGAATTGTAGGCTCAAGGCTTATGGAAGCATTTACATGCTGATTTAGGTTAAGGATGAATATGCGTAGAGCCTCTTTAACCTCTAAAGCGTTTAAGCCTTTTACAAATGGAGCAAGGAAAATATTAAAATACTCAAGGGTTTGCGTTTCGCATATTTCCTTAGAGGAATGTAAAAGAACGTTAAAAATGATGGAAAGGGTTGTTTCCAAATTTTTGGGTGGACGAAAAGAAGGTTGAGAAGCATTTATTTTTTCTAATTTCAAGCCATTTTGGAAGAAAAACCTCAAGTCATGCACTATTTCGCTTGGTTTCAAAATCCAAGAACCTAGCCCACTAATATGCATTGAACCAGACAAGTGAGCGTCTGCAATATCCCTTGGAAAAACATTTAGAAGCATAAACTCCTTCAAAACAATGTCCCCAGCCGTCTCATGAATGTAAATTGGCCAATGGGGAGTTTTGCTTTTCAAATCAACAAGGGCTGCTACATCATAAACTGGAAGCCCCAATCTTGTGAGTTTGTGACGGTACTCCTCCAAGCCTTTTTCAATCAAAATTGTGTTTACAACCTCCCTCACAAGGGGCGCTGTCAGATATTTGGGTTTTGACTTGAGCAGTCTTTTCTCCGCTTCTTTAGCAACTTTTTGCGCCAATTCAGCAGGCATCTTTGTCTCTCTTATGAGGGAATTGGCTATTTTGCTAACATCAAATTCTTCAAGTGTAAATTTGGAAGTGCGGACAAGCATGCCTCTGGGTTTGAGGGTTCTCTTTTCAATTCGCTCCGCAACTTCGATAACCATCTCGCCCAAATCGGTTAAACAGTACTTTTTTGTTTCCGCATCCGCCTCAATTAAATCTGCCTTCAACAAAAACTTTAGGTGATAAGCAAACCTTCCCGCATCTCTTGTGGGATTCATTTTCAAAGAACTCATCAACTCAGTGTAAGCAAGGGGACCCTTATCAAAAAGCAAATTCAAAATCTGCAGCCTAAGGGGTGAAGAAACAGCCTTGAGTATCCTAACTCCCCGCACACGATGTGGAACAGACAAAGGTTCAGCCTCCAACCAGTAAAGACGAATTAGCGGAATAAGGGTTTAAAAGTTAAGAACACTTTATCCTTATATGCTTTTCAATCCTAAATCCTCAAAAAGGGGCTGTCGGCTAGCTTGGTCTAGGCTTGGAGACTCGGGCTCTCTAGACCCCGGTTCAAATCCGGGCAGCCCCACCATATATCAATTTAAATTTCCTAAAATTTGAACAAGGTCAAAAATCTGAAGACTGTTCCGCTTAACAAGATTGCAAAGGCTATTTCGAAAATTGTTATGTATAATGCTTTTTTCAATCCGAACTCTTTGGTTAAGGCTGCGATTGTGGATATGCATGGTATGTAAAACATGGCTACTAATGTGAAGACAACCATTTGGATGGGACCGAACCCTGGAATTTCGGCAAAATTTGTTGTTCCTAAAAGTGTTGCAAGCATGATGAGCGTTAATTCTTTCCTTAAAACGCCAAATATTAAAGTTATTCCAGTTATTGGTGGTAGTCCAAGCCATGTGACTGTTATTGGGCTTAATATATCTGTGATTGGCTGGAGTAAACCGAGAATTTCTGCAAGTTTTATGGTGACGCTTCCAATGATTATTAGTGGAAAGGCTATTTTTACGAATTCAGTCAGCCTAAACCATGTTTGCTTCAAAACAGTTTTTAAATGGGGCCATCTGTAATCGGACATTTCCATAATTAGGGCTGTGGGCTCGCCTGGCAGCGCTTTAAAGGCTAGTCTTCCAAGGAGGAAGATTATGGCTAGGTTGAAAATGTAAAGGGCTAACGCCCACTGAATCCCTAAATATGTGCCAACCAAACCGAGAATTATGACTGTGCGAGCAGCGCATGGAACAAGCGTCGTTACAAACGCTGCGAGGAGCCGCTCCCTTTGGGTTTCCATTATTCTACATCCCAAACAAGCGGGAACGTTACATCCATATCCCAAAATTAGGGGGAGGAAGGCTTTTCCATGCAGTCCCATTTTATGCATGACATTGTCCATTAAAAAGGCAATTCGGCTTAGGTAGCCTGAATCCTCAAGGAAATATAGTATAACGTAGAATGGGATTATGTAGGGCAGCGCTATTGTGACGCCGGCAAGAACGCCTTCAAGAGCGCTCCAAACAAGTTTTCCAAAAATTTCTGTTCCAAAAAAGCCTTCAAAAACGGGTCTCCAGTTATAAAATAGATTATTCAATAATTCTGAAGTGTATCCTCCAAAAGTGAAAATGGAATAAAATATTAGAAGCAGTGAAAAAGCCATTATGGGATATCCTAGGATTTTATGGGTTGTAATGCTGTGAAGGCGCTCCTCAAACTTTGGCTTTATTGGAGAAACCAGTTTTTGGGCTTCTCTTGCGATGCAGCCGGCAATTTCGTATCGTTCAGAAGTTATTACTGTTGAGCATGAATGTCCATGAAGGTTTTCGATTTCGCTTGCAAGTTTTTTGGCTCCAGAAACTATTTTTGGGTTAATTTTTGCGACTTCCCTCTCTATTTC
>JARYMR010000076.1 GCA_029907045.1 Candidatus Bathyarchaeota archaeon | reverse complement strand
CACGAGATTTTCTATGGAAATTCTTTCGTCTATTCCATGAGCCATTTTCAATATTTCGCCATAAGGTAAATCGGCACGCATCGGCTCAAAACCATAACATACGCTGCCAATCCTTCTGAAGAAGCGGGAGTCTGTTCCACCAGTAAGTAGGAATGGCACCGCAGAACAGTTGGGCTCAAACTCTCTAAGAACATTTACAATCAAATCATAAAGCGGCGTGTTTGATGGCGATTCTGAAGGGTCATTGGCTTGGATTATTTCAAAATCCAACTTTTCTAAGCCCACATCCTTTAGCAGGTTCTTAATGTACTCCATGGCTTCTTTGGTGTTTTGTCTTGGCAGTATTCTGCAGTCAAAAATGGCTTCGCATTCGGATGGGATAATATTCTCTTTAACGCCGCCGTGGATTACTGTGGGGGCTATTGTCATTCTGAGCATGGCTCGAAGCTGTTCAGCCATGGCTTTATCTTGCTGAGCGAGCATGTCCAATACTTGGTCGCCCATATCTGGGTTTTGAAGCAAAAGCGAAACTCCCTGTTTTAAAGTTGGATTTTCTTTTGCAATCTCGTTTAAGAAACCTTTCATTGTTGACCCTATAGAAATTTTTGCCCTGTGATTTCCAAGTTTTTCAATAACTTTGTTCATGCGTAATATGGCGTTGTCCGCCGCGCCTGGCATTGAACCGTGTCCTGGACTACCCTTGGCTTTAACTTTGAACCATAAAATTCCCTTTTCTGCGGTTTGTATTGTATAGATGTTTTTTCCGTTTATTGGGATGGCGAGTCCTCCGCCTTCGTTTATAACATAGTTTGCCCGAACCTTTTCTGGATGGTTACGCACAAGCCATCCCGCCCCGGCTTCTCCGCCCTTTTCTTCGTCTGCTGTTGCAGCCAATATTATGTCACCTTTAAATTTTACGCAGTTCCTTTTTAGAAGTTTCATAACCATGACTTCCATGGCTGTCATGGATTTCATGTCTGTTGCGCCTCTCCCCCAAACAAAGCCGTCTTTGATTATGCCTCCGAAAGGGTCTACGCTCCATTCTTTTGGGTTTGCAGCCACCACATCCAAATGGGATAGCAAAAGTAGACTTGGCTTTGCTTTTTCACCTTTAAGTCTTGTTATAACACTTCCTCTTCCAGGCGCAGACTCGAAGAGTTCACATTTAAAACCTTCTTTTTCGAGGTTTCTTGCCAGATATTTTGCTGCTTCTGTTTCGTTTCCAGGCGGGTTTGTAGTGTTTATGCGGATTAAGTCGCTGAGAAGGTTTGTGATTTCCTCTTCTATTTCCCTTAACAACTGAGCGCCCATTTTAATGGTTCACCTTTTAGGGCAGACTAATTAAATGCCATTTCCACTTAAGGTTTTATCCTTTTTAACAAGTGAGATGGAAAGCTCCGGCAACCCGTTTGCCAGAAGCCAAAAGTTGGTTAAAGGTTTGAAATGCCTCTTTTGTAGGCTGAGCCACTAATTCAACTTCATGAGATTTTAGGGCTTCTTCAACCTCGCTTGAAACTTTCAAAAGTCCAGAAAATCCCGTTCCAACAACCAAAACATGAGGCTTAGGCTCAAAACTGAAAACTATATCTAAATCTTCTACGAATAATCTGTGGCCTTCCTTCCTCCACCAACCATCAAAAACCTTCTCCTGATAAACTATTAGGTCGCTTGTGTATCTTTTACCATTTATAACCATCATACCAAAGTCGTAGGACTCTATCATGCTGGAACCCCATACTAGAACTTTTAGCCCTTTTCACAATTTAAATTTCATCGCTCCAAAATATTATTTTAAGAGTTGAGAAAATGAGGGTGCTGTCTAAAAGTTTCTATGAAAGAGCACCAGACATTGTAGCCAGAGAATTGCTTGGAAAAATTTTGGTAAGAAAAATAGATGCCACCCGCTTGTCTGGAAAAATTGTTGAAACAGAAGCCTATTATGGAGAAAGGGACCCAGCCTCTAAGGCTTATAGGGGTAGAAAAGTGTTTAATGAGCTCATGTTTTTGGATGTTGGAAGAACCTTCATTTACATGGTTCATGGAAACTGGCTTCTAAACATAGTTGCGCATCCGAAAGGCGATGTGGGAGCTGTTTTAATAAGGGCTTTGGAGCCGATTAATGGATTGGAAGTTATGCAGAAGAATAGGAAGGTGAAGGACTTGCATTGTTTGACTAATGGTCCTGGAAAATTGTCAAGGGCTTTAGTGATAACCAAAGAACTAAATGGAGTTTACGTTACGAAAAGGAACAGCCCACTAATGGTGATTGAAGGAGAAAGGCAAAGTTTTGAAGTTTGTTCTTCCCATAGAATAGGCGTAAAATTTGATTTGCCACAAGAGTTAAGATTTTTCATAAAAGGCAACAAGTTTGTTTCCAAAGCCTCTGGCTAAGATTCTTATTTTTGAAACGCTAAATTGTTTTACAGAGGAAAAATCAATGGCTTATCAGCAACCCAAAATTCTTCCCAAACAGCTTGAATATTCGGTTGTAAGAACTGTTGGTTTAATCTCTGACACCCACATACCTGTTAGGGCTAGAGCGCTTCCAAGAAAGGTTTTTGAAGTTTTTGAGAATGCGGATTTTATAGTTCATGCTGGCGATTTGGTGCAATTATCCGTTATTGACGAGTTGGAGCAGTTGGCTCCTGTTTTGGCGGTTTATGGGAACATGGATGGACCAGAAATTAGAGGAAAACTTCCAAAAATGAATTCGGTTAAGGTTTTTGACTGGAAAATTGGGGTGATGCATGACCCAGGCGCACTTTTTGGAATGGGAAAAATGCGTGAAATCGTCAAGGGGTTTACTGGAACAATGTGGAAGCCCTGTTCCTTCAAATATTTAGCAACCCTATGGCTGTCTTTGGAAGGGCCCCTTGATAATCCCACAACAGCCACAGTTTTATATTGTGAAAGAATTTTTCTCAAATTTTCCGAATTCAACTTTTAACTCTCCAAAGAAGGGGTTGCGTTAACTTCACTTTAACTTATCTCTCTCCCCAGTATGCAAAGGTTGTTTCACAGAGAGCCTTAAAAGGAGACAAAGACTGAGCATTTTGCAGCAATCCGTAGTGGAGGTTCGCTTGGATGGAACATTGCAAAAATCCATGGAATAAGGAGTGCAAAAACAACGACATAGAAGTTTACATCTTCTTTAAAGGGGAAAAACTGCCAATTTGTAGGCGATGTTGGAGCAGAATAGCCGATAAAGATTTGGAGTGGTGAAGGATGGAGAGGTTTGGCTTAAACACTGCAAAATCCTTCATCGGAAAAAACGTTAACCTACACTTAAAAGACGGTTCAGTAATAGTGAACGTTTACTTTTCAGAGATTCTAAGGGATGAGTTTGGAAGAGAAACCCTAGTTAAATGTATTCCATATAGAAAGGGAAAGGAGTTTAGGATACCTTTAAAGAACATTGCATGGGCAGAAATTCTAAACTTAAACCTTATCTTGGCTGAAAATAGAAACTAAAGAGATTTTACATAAAACCATCAAAAATTCTTAAATAGAGAATGACAATTTTTGTCATTGGTGATAATATGCCTTGCACAGTTATAGCTGGAGCCTTCTGGGGAGATGAAGGCAAAGGAAAAATAATTTCCTATCTAGCCCTAAAAGACAAGTTGGACGTTTGTGTAAGAACTGGTTCGGTTAATGCTGCCCACACGGTTTGGATTGAGGGCAAACGTTACGCTTTACACATGGTTCCAGCAGCCTTTGTCTATGATAAATGTCGCTTATTCATAGGCGCAGGCTCAAACATTCACGTTTCCCAACTTCTCAAAGAAATTGAAGAAACAAAAGTTAAAAACCGCATAGGCATAGACCATCAAGCTTCCATAATTGAAGAAAAACACTCAACCCAAGACAAAACAAGCGCCCACCTAAAGGGGTTGGGAACAACAGGCTGGGGTGTCGGACCAGCAATAGAAGAAAGAGTTCGAAGAACCGCAAAACTCGCAAAGGACATTCCAGAATTGAAGCCATATCTAACAGATGTGGCGGAAGAAGTTAACAACGCAATAGACCAAGGCAAAAAAGTTCTATTGGAAGGAACACAAGGTTTACTATTATCGCTTTATCATGGAACATACCCCTACGTGACTGGAAGAGACACAAGCGCCGCAGCCATATGCTCAGAAGCAGGCGTGGGACCAACAAAAGTTGATGACGTCCTGATAGTTTTTAAATCTTTCATGACGCGTGTTGGTGCAGGACCTTTACCAGGAGAATTGACAAAAGAGGAAGCCATAAAACGTGGATGGTTTGAAACTGCTGCGGGAACAGGCAGAGATAGACGTTCTGCTCCATTCAATTTTGAGTTGGCAAGGAAAGCCGTAAAAATTAATGGCGCCACACAAGCGGCTCTAACGAAACTTGACGCTGTATATCCACAATGCAAAGGCGCAAAAACCTACGAAGAACTTCCAAAAGAGGCTAAGGAATTCGTGAAAGAAATTGAAAGACAAACGGGCATACCAGTTGTGCTTATTGGAACGGGACCCGAAGCTTTGGATATAATTGATAGAAGAAAATGAGCTAGCTGATATTCAATCATCTATTCTCTTGGAATGTCACGGTAAGACATAAAACAAGAATCATTATTCAATTTGCTTAGAAGGACATGAGGTTAAAATTTGAGCTTTAACAAGCTACAAAACGTCTTGAAGTCAAGCTTTCCCTTTCATGTACTAAGCAGAGATTTGAAACTGATTTATGTGTGCAACCTTGTGGGTTCTTTTGGGGACGGTCTTTACGCTTATCTCCTACCATACTATATAACCAACACTCTTAATGCGGGTTCTGTTGAAGTTGGCATCCTCTATGCCGTAATGACTTTAGTGGCTGCTTCAACGCTGTTTTTTGCTGGAACCCTCGCAGACAAATATGACCGAAAAAAGATTATGCTTGCTGGATGGCTTGCATGGTTGCCAGCGCCAATAATTTTCTCTTTTGCCAGAAACTGGATTGAAATGTTGCCTGGAATGGTTTTGTGGGGCGTTTGGCTTGGAGGTCCAACGGGCACAGCCTACATCGTGAGTGCTGCTGATGAGAGGATGGTGACATTAACTTTTGCCATGATTTCTTCTTCATGGTCTTTTGGGTATATTTTCTCTCCAGCCTTTGGCGGCTATTTAGCTGGAACCATTGGGATGCGAACTGTTTTTTATTTAGCCTCAACCTTTTATGCCATCGCCACGCTGATTCTTCTATTTATTAAAAGCCAAAAAGCAAAAGGCTACGCTGTTCGCTCTTCAGAGGAAAGCACTTCCTTTTTCCAGTTGTTAAAGACGAGAAAGTTGCTGAAGCTGTCGGTTTTCTTCGCTTTCATGATGTTCATAATAATGATGTTTAGACCATTTGTTCCAAAATTTCTTGCAGATGTTTATGGTTATGGCGACTTTGAAATTGGATTTTTAGGCTCAATATCCTTTTTCGGCTCTGCAGTTTTAGGAATTCTCATAGGAAAGATTGGAGACAAATGGAAGAAAGCCTATGCGCTCGCAGCTTCTCTACTCCTATGCAGCCTTTCTTTAGTGCTTCTTTTGTTGTTTGGAAATTTTGAAATCTTAACCATAACATTCTTCCTAACCGGCGGCTCTTATCTAACATGGTCCTTATTAGGCGCTGTTGTGGGTCCTTTAGCTCCAGAATCCATTAGGGCAAGGTGGGTTTCTGTACCTCAAACCGTAACTATGTTTGCCTCTTTCATTGCTCCATATATAGGAGGCGTTCTCTATGACATTTCACTCTATTATCCATTTATTACAGCAATAATAGTTACACTGGCTTTGGCATCATTAGCTTTCGAAATGCAAGATGTCTAGTGAAGGTTAAGCTAGGCTTTTCTTTCACCTAATTCTAATGGGATCAAATCCTCCAAAATTACGCCGTTACGCATAACCTTCAAATATATAGTTTCTCTTGGCGATCTGTACCTCTCCAAATATATAACCAAGTCTTCTGGGCAAGTCACTGGGCGACCATCAACTTCCACTATTATGTCTCCTATCATAAGTTTACCATGTGCTGGTCCTTCAGGGTCAATGTAGGTTATATTCATTCCACCTATATACTCCGGGTCGTATCCTATGCCCATGTAAGGATGCTTATATGTCCCATTTTCAATTAAGGCTAGAACAACCCGTTCAAGGATTACTGAGGGTATAGCATAACCAATTCCAATAAAAGCTGAAATGTTTTCTACAGTTTCTATGGCAAAGGTTACACCGACAACTTCACCCATACCATTCAATAATGGACCGCCGGAATTTCCAGGATTAACGGCAGCATCAAATTGTATAAGGTCAACTATGGCGTATCTTCCCCAAGGGTCGGGAACACCTAAATCGCCCAAACGTAGGACTCTGCCCAATTGGCTGACTATTCCAGCCGTCATAGAACCCCTTAACCCAAATGGGTTTCCAATGGCGTAAACAGGCTCTCCAACCATTAGCAATGTTGAGTTTCCAGAAGTCAAAGGCTGGCATTGTTGAGGTATTTTATTCACTTCCGCTTCGTTTATTTTTACTACTGCCAAGTCACTGTAAACGTCATATGCCAAAACTTGTGCTTGAAGGGTTGTTCCATTAAAAAACGTGACACTAACGCTTACCGCCTTTACAAAGCCTTGCTGAGTCACTTCGCCCACAACATGGCTGTTCGTAACAATATATCCTCCAGCACGATAGACAAAACCCGAACCTTGAACTTTAGACCCATCGGGAAGCGCGCATGAAATCAGCACCACCGAGTACCTTGTTTGATTGTAGATTTGAACAGCTGTTAAGTTGATTACTTGCCCTTGATATTGGGATTCAATAAGGTCTTGAAGCTGTTGCATTTGAATTAAAAGAGTTTCATACCTACTATCCAAGATTTCATACTTTTCGTTTAAAGCTTTAAAATCAACCTTCAAATCAAAATAGATATAGGCGAAACTTCCGCCCAAAATTAGACAGACAAGAAACATTAAAGCAATAAACTTTCTATCAACCATCAAACCCACAGTTTTCTCCATACACCACGACTCCTACATTATTTGCATATACCATAACAAAAACTGCAATAAAAACTTAACAAAGCGTTGGTGGGGCTGCCCGGATTTGAACCGGGGTCCTTCCCGCACGTGGCAAACACCACAGCACTTAGAGAGCCCAAGTCTCCAAGCCTAGACCAAGCTAGCCGACAGCCCCCCTTCTGTTATCGGCTTTATTGGCTTATATTAGAATAGAATTTTGAAGGCGGAATTTAAAATTATTCTCTTTAAAATAAAGATTGGTTTAGCGTTTTTTGATGCTGCAT
>JARYMR010000075.1 GCA_029907045.1 Candidatus Bathyarchaeota archaeon | reverse complement strand
GCCAAGGGAAGGCTTGGCCTGCATCTCCGAGACAATCATAGCCGCGGTGGGGCCGGCGCCTACCAAAAGCACACGCTGGAAGCGGCGCGCAGTAGGCTGCCCACTTTGACGCAGCCAGTTTCTGTGGATGTGGTTGGTAAAAGGGTTCTTGTTGTGGATGAGATTGCGGATACTGGTCAAAGTTTAAAGTTGGTTAAGGAGCACATTGTTAAGCAAGGCGCTAAAGAAGTTAAAATAGCCACAGTCTATTACAAGCCTTGGAGCATAATCAAGCCAGACTATTACGAGAAAGAAACAAGCCGATGGGTAGTTTTCCCATGGGAGATAAAGGAAACAGTCCATAAAATTGTTAAAAAATGCAAGGAAAAAGGAAAATCTTTAGAAAGCGAAACTGCAAAACTTGTGGAGGCTGGAATACCCAAAAAGCTTGTTGATAGGTTTTTGAAGGAAATAGTTGGGGAAGAATGATTGCTTAAACAAATCAAAGAATATCAAAAATACATTTTAATAACAGGCTTTAGAGATGTTAGAATTGAGGATGCAGAAGAATTTTTAAAAATAATAAGTGACAAAAAGCCTTCAGGTGTTGAAATCCAATTTTTCAATGCAAAACTTGTCGCCACATGGCAACACCTATACTTTGCAGCCTTAAACGCCCTAACAGCCTTCAAAAACAAAATGAACATTTCAAAAAGCCTCGCCATGGAAATACTGCTTTATGCTTCTGCCCAACGCCAAATTCGAAAAGCCATGGAAACCATGGGAATCAAATCTGAAACTTCGGAAATGGCGGTTTTGGTAATTGGAGAAAAACCCGATATGGTGAAATCAGCTTTACTGGTGGTTTCAAAACATATTAATGCGAAGCAAGACGAGACAGTTCTTGAATTGTTAAAAAGAAAAAATGAGCTTATCAAAAAAACTTTTGAAATTTCAGAATTAGAGCTCGAAACAATGATGAAAGAGAATGATTTAGAAGATGCTATAGTAAGCCTCGTCATTGAAAGGATGGCGCTTTTGGCAACTCAACGCTAATTTATAGCACTTTTTCCTTCATAATTGCCAAAATCTCATCAGGCTTTATAACGGACAATCCAGTTAATCCGCCCACCACCTCTACTAAAAGGATTTTGTCTGGATTGTTTAAGTTAACTTCCCTTTCAATGTTTGCTGCAGCTGCTTCCACAATGTCTCTTGTGGATGTTTCTGTAAAACGCTTTTCAACAGTAACGCGAAAAGTTTCGTTTTTTCCAATTTTTGAACCGAGTTCCGTGGCGGCACGTTGAATTTCGCCCAAATCTGTGCGGACAACATTTTCAATGGGGATTATTCTTAGAATGTAACGAAACTCGTAGGGGCGCTCTTGAAGGATTTCTCGAAACTTTTTTATGACCTCAAAGGGGTCGAAAGCCGTTTTTGCAGCAATCAAACCAGCAACGCCCGTTTTATCAACTGTTGGGGCTGAATCGCCTATTTCACCCAGCAAATACCACAATTCTGAACAAGCTTCATCCTCATTTCCACGGGATGTGGTGGCTAAAAGGTTGAAATCTCTGAGCACACCCTACACCTCTCTGGAAGCCCAATTATTATATTTTGTTCTTAAGTAAATTAACGTTTCAATAATTGGTCAGCGCAGGTTAGTGGCTTTTTCACAGCTTTTGGCTCCCAGCCGTCGCCTCACATCATCCCATGCTTTATTGATTGATTTTGAATGATTTAAGGATTTTCTTAATAGGGATTAAGGCAATTTCGCTTCTATCACATAACCATAACAGTAAACATCCCATGAATCATTAGCTACGGATTGATACAATGGTAGTCGATTTGTTCCGTATTTTATGATTATCCATGAGGAGAATGAAGAATGCCCTATGGCGAGAGGATAGCCCCCTTCATTTGGATAAGTATATAATCCCCCGCTTCCACTAACCCTTACTCCTCTGACATTTATCGCTATTATTGTTCTTTCATCATTTAGTACTTCTGTTAAATTAAGATAGAAAAGGCTTGTATCATTTCTTTGAAAGGACGCAATTTTTCCATTATAACCAACATAAATCTGGAATAAATGTGTCCGATCAGCAAAATATGACCGATATAACGCCAAAATTTCATTATTCGATAACGCTCTAGTATAAAGTCTAACATCATCAACCCGTCCATAAAAATACTCTTCAACATCGAATCTTCTTCCAATAGTTAAAGGGGTATTTGTATCTTCTGGGACAATAGTAATATTTAACGAATTTGGGGCGGAATAATTGTAACTTGTCCATTTATAAACTCCGTTTTTGTAAATATGCAATAAGCCTTTTCCGTCCATAACTGCTGTTATAAACACCCATTCATTAACGTCCCACGGTTCTTGAAAACGCGTACCAATACCTAAACCCCCAGTAGCATTATGAACATAAAAGCCAATTTGATAAGCTCTATCCCCGGACGCATTATGAATAGTGAAACACCATTCTATACCCTTCCCCAGCCATCGAACATAGCCTTCCTCATTTTGGGTGAAAAATGAATGGGATGCTGGCGACATCCAAAAAGATATGGTCATGCCTTGAGGATTATTAACGATGCTAAATTCTGGTGCATCTGAAACACTGATATAATCATCTATTCCGTCTAAATAGATGGCTTGTCCACTTATTCCATCTACAAAAACGGGATTACCGAAAGGAATTACCGTTTGGTTTTTTGGAGAATAATCTTTAAAGTCTCCGTCTAAAGGCAGCCATAAACACAGCTCATCATACCATAAAGGTGGCGGTTCCATTAACTTGGCCAAGTTTGCTTCGAGCTCGTTGTATTTGGATAACAGTTCATTGTAGTTCATGGTTAACAGAGAGATTTCGAATTGAAGTTTTAAAACTTCATGAAGAATTATTGCATAACTTACTCCAATTAATAAAAATGTGATAATTAAAGTGACCAATTTCGCATTCATTTTGAACACCTAACAATTCGACTCAATTCAAACTGTATTAACTTTTCTTATCAGATTGACATTCTACTGGCGTTTCTGATTTGGCGCACATCGCCCCATAATCAATGCTTCACTATACAAATTTTAAAGCAACATGCTTAAATTTTGGCAGTGAAACTTCACTAATCTAAAACAGAGAAGGGAGAAACCCGAATGGCTATACAACACAAGCCAGCCATAGCAGTTCACGGAGGAGCAGGAACTTGGCAGCCAGAAAGAAGCCATGCTGGTTTGGAGGGAGTTAAAAAAGCCGCGGAAAAAGGTTTTGAAATATTAAAAAATGATGGAAACGCACTGGACAGCGTCATGGAAGCCGTTGCGGTTTTGGAAGATGAAGGCGCTTTTAATGCTGGTTACGGCTCAAGCCTAAATATAGAAGGAAAAATAGAGATGGAAGCATCCATCATGAATGGGAAAACACTGCAAGCAGGGGCTGTTGGACTTTTAAAAGACATTAAAAACCCTGTACGTTTGGCAAGGATTGTTATGGAAAAAACAGACCATGTGTTCGTGGTTGGCGAAGGCGCAGAAAAACTTGCAAAAATCTATAATTTGGAGAGAAGAAACCCCATAACAGAGCTTAGGTTAAAATATTATGAACAGCAGAAAAAGGCACTGCTTGAAGGAAAATTTGAACTGCCAAAACTGTCCCAATTAATAAAAACACACCCAGAAATTTTTGAGTTAGAAACTGTGGGGGCGGTAGCCATAGACAAAAAAGGAAACGTAGCGGCTGCAACATCCACTGGAGGATTCCCCCTAAAATTGCCTGGAAGAATTGGCGATTCTCCACTGATTGGATGCGGCACTTACGCTGATAATCAGTCTGGAGCGTGCTCAGCCACTGGTGTGGGCGAAATAGCCATAAGACTTGCCTTAGCAAAGACTGTTTGCAATTATATGGAAAACGGAAAGACGGCGCAGGAGGCTGCTGAAATGGCAATAAACCTTGTCAACAAAAGATTATCATCCACATACAACAGTATGGGGCTGATTGCCATCGACGCTTATGGACGTGTTGGCGCCGCCCACAATTCACCAAACCTATGTTGGGCTTACTTAACATCTGAAATGAAGGAACCAGTGTCTTCTTTAACGGCTAAAATAGTAAAATAAGCGTTTAAAGGCATGGTAAAAACGGCGCTTATTGGTTTTCATTCTCGACGTCTGCCGAAGAAAAATGTTTAAAATATCGTTAAGCATGCTTCCTAAAGCACACCAAAACTGGATAGGAGGTGAAAAAATGCGAGAGGAAGAAGAATGGGAAGAGGGAGAAGAGGAAGAATGGGAAGAAGAGGAATGGTGAGAATTAAAAGTATGCTCCCAAGTTTTTGCAACTTTTCTTTACCAAACATTTAATGGAAGTTTTAAAATTTTTCTGGGTTCATGTTTATATTTAATCACACAGTTATGAGCATTCATTAGCGGTTTAACCATGACAAGGGTTGCAGTATTAGACGCTTACAAGTGCAAACCAAAACGTTGCGGTAGACTATGTCATCGCTTCTGCCCCATAGTCCGCACCCACGTGGAAGCTATAAGATTCGAAAAAGACAAACCCGTAATTGTGGAGTCCCTTTGCACTGGATGTGGAATATGCGTCAAAAAATGTCCATTCAAAGCCATATCCATAGTTAATCTCCCAGACGAGTTAGAAAAGGAGTGCAGCCACCGCTTTGGAGAAAACACTTTCAAACTTTACAGACTTCCAACACCTTCGCCTGGCACAGTTTTGGGTTTGCTTGGACAGAATGGAATAGGAAAAACAACAACCCTAAAAATATTCTCAAACGAAATCAAAATAAACCTCGGAAATTACAAGGAACCGCCAAACTGGGACGAAATTATCCGCCATTTTAGAGGCTCAACCCTTCAAGAATATTTCCAAAAAATGGCTGAAGGCAAACTTAAGGTTTCGCACAAACCTCAATATGTGGACAAAATTCCTAAAGTTGTTTCCGGAAACGTTGGAGAACTGCTGGAAAAAGTGGATGAAAGAAAAAGGCTTCACAAATTTGCAGAACAACTTGAACTTAAACAGCTTTGGAGCCGACCCCTCGAAGTTTTAAGCGGAGGCGAACTGCAACGAGTGGCCGTTGCCGCAGCCATATGCCGCGAAGCCGACGTTTACCTTTTCGATGAACCATCAAGCTATTTAGATGTAAAGCAAAGGTTGGAAGTTGCCAAAGCCATAAGAAGCCTAAAAAATGATGAAAAATCAGTAATCGTGGCAGAACATGATTTAGCCATACTGGATTATTTGTCAGACCAAATCTGCATCTTCTACGGAGAACCAAGCGTTTACGGCGTAGTCTCCAACGTTCATGGCGTCAGAACTGGCATAAACATTTACTTGCAAGGTTACATTCCAGACGAAAATGTCCGCTTTAGAAAAGAAGCAGTAATATTCCATGAAAAACCACCAACCGTAAGTTTTGGCGCCGGCGAAACATTACTGAAATGGGGAAAAATGACAAAATCCTATGAAGAGTTTAGGCTTGATGTCCAACCTGGAGAAATAAAAAGAGGTGACATAATCGGAATTTTGGGACCTAATGGTATAGGCAAAACAACTTTCGTAAAAATTTTGGCTGGAGTAGAGGAAGCTGATGTTGGAGCAAAGTTTGGCGAATTAGAAGTAAGCTACAAACCCCAATACATATCTGCAGAGTATGAAGGCACTGTTCAAGAACTTTTAATGAGCGTTGCAAAAGAGGATTTCACATCAAGCTGGTATAGAACGGAAATTCTCCAACCATTAAAGATAGATTTGCTTTTGGACAGAACCGTATCAGAACTCAGCGGAGGCGAACTCCAAAAAGTCGCCATAGCCGCATGCCTATCCCGCAAGGCTGAAATTTACCTATTAGATGAGCCAAGCGCATATTTGGATGTTGAAGAAAGGTTAAACATGGCAAGAGCCATCCGCAGAGTTGTTGAAACCCACAATGTGGCAGCCTTCGTCGTTGAACATGATGTGGTTGCACAGGATTTCATAGCTGACCGCCTCATGGTTTTCACTGGAGAACCAGGAATTAAGGGCACGGCAAACTCGCCTACAAGCCTGAGGGATGGAATGAACACGTTTTTGAAAGAAATGGAGGTTACTTTCAGAAGAGACCCAACAACGAAAAGACCGAGAGTGAATAAGGAAAACTCGAAGCTTGACAAGTTTCAAAAACAAATTGGAGAATATTATTATGTGCGTTCACTGCCACAATGAAATGGTAAGGTGAAATATGAAGAAAATAAAAGAAGACAAAAAGAAACTGCTAGAAGCTGCTTCTAAAGCAATGGATAAAGCTTATGTGCTTTGGGGCTTCAAAGTTGGCGCCGCTGTGCTCGCAGAGGATGGCAAAATTTATGAAGGCTGCAATATTGAAAGCTGGATTTCTGGGCTTGGAACATGTGCTGAAAGATGCGCCATTGACCACGCTGTTCTCCATGGCAACAGAAAAATCAAAGAAATAGCGGTGGTTATGGAGGAAGAAAATAAAAATGAACCCATACCATGCGGCGCCTGTCTCCAATACATAAATGATTTCGCAAAAAATCCCAAAATTAAAATTGTCACGGCAAAAACAGAAAAGGGCAAAATCTTGTTTGAAACCGTTAAAGTAAAAAACCTTAAACAGCTTTTACCCCAACCTTTCAAAAAATGAATAAAAACAACCAGAAAGCGTAGTTAAATTAAATAGCGAGCTAAACCATACCATAAAGAATGCTGCTGTTATCAAGGTGCCGGTGAAAAACAAGTGGTGGCCCAAACAACCTTCGAAGAAATCAGCGCTTCCGATTTCTTTTACCGTAATAGGGATATTGCTGGTTTCACCAACCCTTCTAGGGCTATTTTTGCAGCCATAAGAGAGTTAGTTGAAAACTCTTTGGATGCTGCTGAAAGTCTCAAAATACCGCCAGACGTTTATGTTAGGCTTTCTTATGAGGGGGAAGCCAGCAAAGAAACCCAAATTTACCGATTAAGAGTTGAAGATAATGGCATTGGGGTTCCTCCACGGCACATTCCATCAGCCTTTGGGCAAGTGCTTTACGGCTCAAAATATAAGCTGAAACAGCAGAGGGGAACTTTTGGTTTAGGCGGCAAAATGGCGCTTTTGTATGGGCAAATTACAACGCATCAGCCAGCCACCATAATTTCAAGCACAGGCATAACAAAGATTTACATGTATAAACTTATGATTGACATCCAAAGAAACCGACCGCTAATCCTTGACAGAAAAATCCTGTTAAACAAAGAGCAGTGGCGAGGAACAATCGTTGAATTCACATTAGAAGGCGACTATTTCAGGGCTATGCCGAAA
>JARYMR010000074.1 GCA_029907045.1 Candidatus Bathyarchaeota archaeon | reverse complement strand
ACTTCTCAACCGACAGTTTCCATTCTTATTCCAGCACATAATGAAGAGCAAGTGATTGGAAGGATCCTTCAAGGGATGACCAAACTAACTTACCCAAAAGATAAGTTACAAGTTATAGTTATTGATGATGCCTCAACGGATAAAACGGGAAATATAGGCGAAGAATACTCAAAAGAATACCCTTACATTAAAGTTATACACCGAAGTCAAGAAGAAGGAAGAAGAGGGAAAGCGTCAGCCCTAAACGCTGGATTTAAGCACACCAACGGAGAAATAATTCTATGCTTTGATGCGGACTATTATCCACAAAGGGATATTGTAGAAAAACTTGTGAAAAATTTTGCCGACCCAAAAGTTGGTGCAGTGCAAGGTAGAGTTGTCGTATTAAACGAGCCCCAAAACTTGGTGACGAGGCTTGTTGCCTTAGAGAGAATAGGCGGATACTGCGTTGACCAACAAGCAAGAGATAATCTGGAATTAATTACGCAGTTTGGAGGCACCGTCGGAGGCTTCAAACGTGACGTATTAGAAATTTTAGGAGGATGGGATGAGTCAATTCTTGCGGAAGACACGGACTTAACTTTTCGTGTATACCTTGCTGGTTATAGGATAAGTTACGTGGATGATGCTGAATGTTATGAAGAAGCCGTGGAGAGTTGGCGAGCCTATTGGAAGCAGAGGTATAGATGGGCTAAGGGGCATATGCAATGCGCCCTAAAGCATTCTCTTAAAGTCTTAAGAAGCAAAAATTTAAGTTTAAAACAGAAAATCGACGGCTTACTTTTATTAAATCTGTATTTCATGCCAGTCTTGGTTTTGTTTTCTTGGATTATTGGAGTTTCACTGTTTTTCCTGAACTCCTCATCATGGCTTAGCTTGTTTTGGAAATCAATTCCAATTTCCTTTTCTCTTTACAGTTTTGTGGGAAATTTCGCGCCCTTCTTTGAAGTTGGAATAGGCGCATATTTGGATGGTAGGACAAGAGCTCAATGGCTAATCCCCCTTTTAATATTCACTTTTCTATATAACATTCCAATATGCACAAAAGCCTTCATGGATCTGCTTTTATCAAAAGTTTTTGGAAAAAATTGCAACCATTGGACAAAGACTGTTCACTCTGGGAATGGAAACAGTTATATTGCTAGTTGATGGATAAATTCCAAAAAGATAAGGGATGTTTCCGAATCCGACTCCAACAACACTTATCTTACTAACAATGGGAGTTTCAATCCTCATTCTCATTATGCTTTTACCCTCAATCATCGAACTGAAAAAGCCTAAAGATGCAGGACCAAGAATCATACTTGATTATGCCAATGATATGCAAACGTTATGGAAAGAGGCTATACCGACACTGGATGTGGAAGAAGAGCACATGTTAGATAAAATGCTTGTTAAGAAAATAGTAGAAGTTATCTCTGTGTTACCAAACTTAGAGGCGTGATAGGCTTTTTTCTTAAAAAAAGTTTAGCGCTTCTCCACTTCTCTTTGGCTATTTCCAAATTGCCAACCACGCTGCCATGGATGGAGTAAACAATATAGCAGAGGTATATACACTTGGAACATTCACCATAAATTTTACGTAAAGCATTAAGTTCCTCACTCTCCCAGACATGGGGCAAATCAAAAATTGATGCTGCGGGTGGGTTAAGATGGCAACCAGCAACTCGCCCTAAATGGTCTATGACAAAAAAGTTTCGAAGGGCGCGGCATCTCCATACTCTAGTACCATTCAAGTAAAGGTTTTTGAGAGTCTCTAAAGTTTTAGTTGTTATGAGAACGTTGCTGTTTTTCCTTTCCATATTCATGAGCGTATCACAAAGTTCAACCATAGCCTTGTTATCCGTTATTACAAACTCGTTATTTTTCTTGCCAATTTTGAAAAGCTGATTTGAGTCATTAGAGGAGTCATAAGAGTATAGGCAATACCAAACAGGAATTCCTTTTTCTAAGAAGTAGTTAGTGAAATCCGCCATTTCATAAAGGTTGAATTGAGAGATGGTCGGCGACACACCAACTTGAATTCCATTTGCATGAAGTTTTTCGATTGTTCGCATGGCTTTTTTCCATGAACCTTTAACGCCTTTTACATAATCGTTTTTTCTTGAATCCAAACTGTCTAGGGAAATGGCAACAAAATCCACGTCGCGTAAGGCATCCATTTTCTCTGCTGCCATGCTACCATTATCATAAACAGTTGTTATAAAAAAGCGTGAAGCGTACTCCAAAATTTTGTCCATATCCTCTCTTAAAAGAGGATTTCCTCCTGAAAAAACTATTTCAACAACACCAAGACTCCTAAGAATATCCAATCCCCTTTTGACCTCTTCTGTAGTTAATTCCTTCTCATCTTGTTCTCGCCAAACGTTACATCCTCTGCAGCGATAGTTACATTTTCTTGTAATCATCCACTGTACGTGATAGGGCTTATTGGGAGCCATAGAATATCTAGCAATTCGTGCAGCCTTCTGTAATGTCAACCCCAAGGAGTTTCACTTCACATTTTTAAGATTTTGTTGTAGATATTTTAAGGTAGCGCAAAGAAAGGCTAAATTTTTAGCGCAAGCCAAAGATGATCTGAAACGGGTCTTGGCAAAGTTTGAATTGTTCCATCTTTTCGTATAATCCTATGCTCACGCTTGTTTTCTAAGAAATCACCGATAACTGAAGCATTAATCTTGTTGTGTTTTAATTTTTCGACTATTTTTTCTGCTAATTCTGGTTTAGCTGAAATTAGTAAGGCTCCAGAACTGATGAGTTGTAATGGGTCAATTTTAAAATACTCGCATATTTTTCTGGTCTCGGGTTGAATAGGAATTTTTTCTTCATAAATTTGAAAGCCAACATTTGAGGCTTCTGCCATTTCATGGATCCCACCGCTCACACCTCCTTCAGTTGGGTCGTGCATGGCATGGACTCCGCCAGTTTTTACAGCTATTAAGGCATCTTTAACAACGCTTATCTTGTTATAGAATTTTTTGGCACTCTGCAATATAGCAGAGTCTAACGCTTTTTTTAGTTGCTTAGTTTTTTCAGTTGCAAGGATTGCTGTTCCTTCTATTCCTACACTTTTTGTCAGTACAAGTTTGTCTCCGGGTTTGGCGTCTCCTGCTGTGACGTATTTTCCTTTCTCTGCCATGCCCATTGCACACCCAATAACTATTGGATTTATCAAGCTTGGAGTTACTTCGCAATGTCCTCCAATAATAGCTATTCCTAAATCTTTTGCTGCCTTATCCATTTGGACACAAATGGTTTCAAGAGTTTTTTTATCTCCATTTTCTGGCAGTAAGATGCAAGATGCAAATAATGATGGTTGGACGCCAAAGGTTGCGATGTCATTGGCGTTTATGTTGACGGCAAGCCAACCTATTCTTTCCATGGCGCCGGTTATTGGGTCCATAGAAACAATTAAAGACTTATTTCCCACGTTAATTACGGCGCCGTCAAATCCAGCAGAAGGTTCCAAAACAACTTCTTCGCGTTTTGCTCCCAAATTTTTGAAGACAACCTCTTTTAAAATTTCGATGGGAATTTTTCCTTGAGGAAGTTTCAGCCTTTAACCCTCCGTTAAGGAATTAAATCATTCAATGGTTGGATTTATTCGTTACATAATGACAAGAGTTAACTGTGATGGTAAGCATTATTGTTTTCGTTTAAAGGCATCATATTTTTAAACACCTTTGACTCACTCAAGTTTTAGAATGTCATTCAAAAAATACAGTGTTTCAATTCTTATCCGAACAAGGGATGTGGAAAGCTTTTTTAAACAACTTTTGCTGAAACTCGCTGGCCAAACGCTGCAACCTTGCGAAGTGGTTGTTGTAGATAATTTTTCATCCATGGAAAAATTAGAGGAAATGAGAAAGCTTCTGTCTTTAGCCAAGAAAGATTTTTTTGATAATAATATCGGTTTTAAACTTGTTCCCATAAGGGACAAAGAGTTTTCCCATCCATATTCTACAAATGTTGGAGTTTTCCTTGCGGACTCAGACCTTATTTGCATAACAAATGGTCATTCTTCGCCCTCTTCAGATATGTGGCTGGAAAATGGAGTATATCATTTTGGGGATCTAAAAGTTGCGGGTGTTGGGGGCTATTTTACGCCGCATGAGGATGGAACTTTATGGGAAAAACTTGTATACTATTCATGGAAGAAACTTAACGAAATTAGTAAAGCCTACGTTAGAGACAACTTTTTTTCAACAATAGATTGCATCTTAAGAAAATCGTTGTGGGAGGAATACCCCTTTGACGAAAAAATACCAAACCAAATTCCCTATGCTGGAAAGTTTGGAGGAGAAGATTATGATTGGGCAATAGAAATGCAAGCAAGAGGTTACAAAATAATTGTGGAACCAAAATTCAGCTTATACCATTCCCATAAGGAGAAGCTTGAACAGCTCCTTCCAAAATATCTTATTTGGCGTCAAATTAGAAAGAAAATCAGAAGACTTAAGCGTCCAAGAAAATCCTATACCAAACTGTGGAGAACCAAACCCATCTATTACAATATTTAATCTTACCTAAAATTAAAATTCCATAAAGCACATCAATTAAGCTTGCAAGAGGATGAAGAATGCCTAAAACATTAAACTTTCAAAAAATCTTCATAACCGGAGGAGCAGGCTTCATAGGAAGCCACCTTGTTGACCGTTTATGTAAAGAGGAGAAAGAGGTAGTTGTTTTTGACAATCTTAGTTCTGGAAAACTTGAAAACATTAAGCAGTGGTTGAAAAAGTCAAACTTCAAGTTTGTACGCGAAGATCTTTTAAAACCAGCAGGTATTCTTAAACCCTTATCGGAATGTGAAACCATTTTTCATTTGGCTGCAAATCCAGAGGTTAGGGTGGGCACTGCTGACCCTAAAGTGCATTATGAACAGAATATAGTTGCGACTTTCAATCTTTTGGAGGTAGTCCGTAAGGTTGGTTGCGTTAAGAATTTTATTTTTGCTTCTTCCTCAACCGTTTATGGAGATGCAGAGAAAATTCCAACACCGGAGGATTATGCGCCTCTTAAACCAATTTCCATTTATGGCGCTTCTAAGCTTGCTTCTGAGGCTTTGATAACGGCGTATGCTTACACTTATGGATTCGACGCAATAATTTATAGGCTGGCAAATATTATAGGACCTAGGTCGCAGCATGGCGTCATATATGATTTCGTAAACAAACTTTCTATGGATTCGAAAAAGTTGGAAATTCTGGGTGATGGAACTCAACGGAAATCTTACTTATACATTGATGATTGCATAGATGCCATACTTACGGGCGTTAACCATTCGCATAATCGAGTGGAAATCTACAATGTTGGTTCAGAAGACCAAGTGAACGTTAAAGAAATAGCTGATATTGTCTCTCAAGAGATGGGTTTGAAGGATGTTAAGTATGTTTATACAGGCGGTGTTGATGGTGGAAGGGGTTGGAAGGGAGACGTGAAAGTCATGCTTTTGAGCATTGAAAAAATTAAAAGCCTCGGATGGAAACTCAAATTAAACAGTCACCAAGCAGTGCGGAAGACTGTAAAAGCAATTTTGCGTGAAAGGAAATCAAGTTCATGAAGGCAAAGCCCTTGCATGAGAAAAGTGAATACTGTCCAAAAATTTCAGTAATAGTTCCAGTTAAAAATGGAGCAGCACACATAAAAGAGCTTTTGGATTCTCTCATGCAAATCGACTACGATAAGGATAAGCTGGAAATAATCGTTGTGGATGGAAATTCCACAGACAACACAAGAGAAATAGTTTCGCAGTATCCAGTTAAACTTTTGTTAGAAGAAAGACCAGGGTTAAATGCGGCGAGAAATACAGGCATAAAAAATAGTAGTGGCGAAATTGTTGCTTTCACGGATGCAGATTGCATTATACCAAAAAACTGGCTAAGCAGAATTGTTGATGATTTTCGAGGTTTTCAGGTGGGTTGTGTGGGTGGAAATGTGGTGGGATACTATGATAGTTTTTTGTCTCATTATTCGGATGAAAGCTTCATTCCAGTCATGAGAATTTTCAGAAAAAAAGAAGCGTTAAACTCTGTTAAGCCTCCCCAAAAATATCCTGCTGGCTGCAACATGGCTCTTAGGCGGGATGCGCTAAACAAGGTTGGATTGTTCGATGAGGGCATTAAATATGGCTTTGATGAGGATGAGCTTGTGGAGAGAATCTGCAGGGGAGGATACACGATGGTTTTGGATCCAGAAGTTTTAGTGAAGCATAAGCATAGACCAGTACTAATGGAACTTTTAAAACAAAATTTCAGTTATGGAAGAGGTTTAGGTTTAATGTTAAGAAAAATGGGAATAAAAAGTGCATTCCCAAAATGGATTCTCCTCTGCATAATCGGCTTTCTTACTTGGAGTTTGGCAGTTTTGGCATTGGCAGTACATGCCCTTTTAACAAGTTCTTTTGCATCTCAAATAATTCTATTAACGATGCTGTTTCTTCCGCTTTTTGGACCTATGATTTTTTATGGATATCAAACCATTAAAAAAAGAGACAAAAAATACCAAAGAATAATCCTATATCCCCCAATAGATATTGCAAGAGCCTTAGCGTTCATTTTTGGAGGAATCTACCAATTATTTAAAAAGTCATAATCTTAACGTTTTTAGCCTTTGATTTGTGGTAATGTACGCTGGATAATTTTAACTATTGGCATGGCTATAATTAGTCCAACAGTCATTTGTCCAATGTTTACGGGAACTTCAGCGAGTGCCAAAACTCCGAGAATGAATTGTTCATAAAGAAAATAACCTAAAACCATTAGTAAGCCTCCAAAAATTGTTGAAATAACCATCCATCCATACTCTGGTTCAGAAACAAAGGCAATAATAGCCATTAATACTGCAACAATTATGCCAAGTCCTAACCAAAATTCCATTGGAATAAGTAAGGTTGATGTTGGATTTTCTGATGGTGGAAAACCAGAATAGAATTCCACAGTGCCACTATAATATAGAAAACCTATGAGGCTTATTAAGGCGCCTACAAGCACCCCCATTTCGAGAGTGAAAATTCTCCATTCAAATTTTGTATGAAGTTTGGAGAAAACAGATTTTTTACGTCCTAAGAAACCCACAATTCCTCCTTCCACCGCTTTGATAATTAATGTTGCAGGGGCATAGTAATAGTAGCCAAGAAGGATATCGGCAAGTGCTGAGCCAACGCCACCAGCGAAGGCGCCAACAAGCGGACCGAAGAGTAGGGCTGTTATGTAAACCATGGTTTCGCCAATATTGAAAAAACCCTTTGTGCTTGGAACGTACACTGTAAAACTCATAGTTGCCACGCATGTTAGAGCCATAAAAACCACTGCAACGCTTAATTGAATAGTTTTCCTTCTGATTACTTGCGAAGTCAAGGGAACTCCCAGAAAAATAGTTTAGTTATAACTATACTATTTTAATCTATCGGACAATAATGTCATGAAAGTATCATGAGATTATATTATAAACTTCAAATCTCTTATTGCTCGTAAGACTTTTTTCCCGCGTACTGTAATCTTGAAGA
>JARYMR010000073.1 GCA_029907045.1 Candidatus Bathyarchaeota archaeon | reverse complement strand
AAATTTCAAGGAATGAAGCAGAACGCCTTCTGGGACAACTGTTACGAGAAGGAACAATATACGAGCCCAGAGAAGGCTACCTAAAAAAGACTTAACGCTACAAAGTTAATAGAAAAAGAATGTTGCCTATTGTGCTGCTGCGATGTTGGTCTCCACGTAGTATTGGGCGTTTGAAGTGAACACTGTGATGCCCACTGGAAGCCCCACATCATTCAACGCAATGCTGTCTGGGTTCATAATGTATATAACAACGGTCCAACCTGACTTTAACGTTAAATCCGTGGTAGCTTGCTGAAAAGTTTCTCCAGAGGGAAGGTATGTAAATATCGTTCTCCATCTCGTCTCATCCATATTTGGAATCTTGTCTTGCGTCACGTTCAAATCAGCAGAAATTGTAACTGTATTTGTTCTCCAATAATAAACGCTTGACCATGGACATTCCTGTCCTCTCACTTGAATTTTATCAATAACTACATCTCTTCCACCAGTGTTTAGAATAACTAATGCAGCTTCAGCCCATTCTTCGGTAGTGTTATACCATATGTGTTGTTTAGTTAGATGCAATGATTCTTCTTGAACCCTTGTGGTTGTCACGTTTATGGCATAAAAGGTCACAACAGTTGCCAACAGCACCGAAACAACCAGTATTATCAGTGTTGTAACTACTACGCTTAATCCTTTTTCATTCTTTAATAGACGCATATATTTCATCACCAAATCGATTTTGTTACAACATTAAATGGAGAAGAAAAGTAAGACGCTTTGTATGTCACAAAAACTAACGCAATCTAAAAATTATTATTTTAAGGGTTGATTAAAACTTTGAACTTGCTGAAAATATTGTAATTAAGTTTTAATAGTCAGTTTTGATTTTTGAATAAACGTTAAAACTTGTTTATGGGATTAATGAGCAATTATGAACTCACTGAAAACTGTGACGGTTGTTGTCGGCACCCGTCCAGAAATCATAAAGATGGCGCCCGTACTTAGAGCCTTACAAAAAAGCAAGATTCCGCTAACCTTCGTCCATTGCGGACAGCACTACAGTTATAACATGTCCCAACAATTCATCGAAGAACTTGAACTTCCAAAACCAGACTACGAATACAAGGTTAAAGCTTACTCTCAAGGACGTCAAACCGCCGCGATAATAACCCGCATGGAACACTTATTAAAGAAAACTTCACCTTCTCTTGTTTTGGTGGAAGGAGACACAAACGGAGTTTTGGCAACCGCTTTGGCAACCGTTAAACTTGGAATACCAGCGGGGCATGTTGAAGCTGGATTAAGAAGTTTTGATTTGCGAATGCCAGAAGAACACAACAGACGCCTAACAGACCACATATCCACCTATCTATTCGCACCAACAAAAACAGCAGAAAACAACTTAAAAAGAGAAAATGTTTGGGGGAAAATTTATGTAACGGGAAACACAGTCATAGACGCTGTAATTCAGCACTTGCCAATAGCGGAAAAGAAATCAAAAATTTTAGAAACTGTTCGTTTTAAAAAATTCGTTTTAGCAACAGCCCACAGAGCAGAAAACGTGGATGACTTTGCGGTTCTTAAAAATTTTATGGAAGCCTTCGCAGAAGCACCATTACCAGTTGTATATCCAATGCACCCCCGCACAAAAAAGAAAACAAGACAGAACAAAATTTATGCCAAAATCAAAAACTCGAGAAACGTACAAATTTTGCCACCTCTTGGCTATTTAGACTTTCTAGTTTTGATGAAAAAATGCGAAATCATAGTAACAGATTCAGGCGGTATACAAGAAGAAGCAACAGCACCATGCATCAGAAAACCAGTTTTAGTTACCCGCCTATCAACGGAGAGACCAGAAGCAGTAGAGGCTGGTTTTGCAGAAGTTGTTGGTGTGGAAAAACATGGGATAATAAAAGCCATCCACAAATTTTTGGATAATCGAAAGGAATTGCCAGAAAATTCGCCTTACGGGGATGGAAAAGCAGGAGAAAGAATTGCGGGAATAATCCGAGAAAAGTTAGCCTTTTAGGAAATATAAGTGATTTTCTTATCTTCCTCTTTCCTTAATTCTTCAGCTTGCAAAACCCTCTTTTCCTCGATTTTCTGCAACCGTGTAACCATACTTTCTGCCTTAGAAATCTCCTCATCCAAACCCGCTAAATCCACATCAATATTCAATAATATCCTTAACACTTCTAAAACACTCTTAGCAGCTTTTGGATCTGGCAAATATCCACGGGTTTCGCCTAAAAGGCAAAGGGCATCAATTTTTTTGAAACGAGCCAAGCCTAAGATTAAGCCGGCAGTTCCAACAATAGGGCTTCCCATGGGACTAACAATGGCACCAGCTTTTAAGGCAGCATTTAGAAGCTCCATGTTTGTGGCTGCAGCTACCACTTTTGGCTTCTCCTTAGCCTCCATTCTATAACCACCAATAGTAACAATCAATTTTACGTTGCATTTCCTGGCAAAATCCAATATACGATCAGAGATTTCATATTGCCCTTCAATCGTTTGCGCTTGGCTGTCGCCTGTGAAGAAAATAACGTCATTTTTTCCGCTTTTATTTTTCCAGTAATAGAAAGTTCCACGCAAAAGCCTAACGCTTCCCTTCTTATTAACAAGCACAAAATATGGAAAATGAGCAGAATAAAGATACGCAAACCTTTCAGCCTTCAACCTCTTAACCAAATAACGCGTGGCAATTTTGCCAACAAGCCCCAAACCCGGAAGCCCCTCAATTAAGATTGGATTGTTTAAATCAACTTTTACAAGTTCCTTAATGAACGTCTCCTTCAACCGTTTCTCCCTCCTTCTTTAAAGCCATTCTATAAACGAGATATTTATCATCAGGCGAAAACTTCGGCGGATGAGGCACTCGAACCTTTCCACCACAGCATGGGCATGCGTCTTTTTTTAAGGTGTATTTCCCACATTTTTCACATTTCCTCAAAAGCCAAACCATCACTTTTCCCTTCTAAAAACGCCTTGTCCGCCTTCTTTAACAACATTTGCCACGACACTTTCAGCAATTTTCTGCAAAACTGCCTCTGCACGCTTATAATTTTCAGCCATAACCTCAATGCAATATTTTGGCGCGGCAACCACGTAGAAACGAACTTTGGCGTCCCATGACCGTTCAGCTTTTTTAGCGTTTAAAAAAGCTTCTTTGATAATGTTAACGCCATTGGGCTTTATACAACGCAGCTCAACCAAACCCTTCACTCTAACCATGGGCACACGCATTCTTTCCTTCGCGATCTCGGCAATAACTGCTGCAAGATCCTCGGGAACCCCTATCTTTGTTAGAACCCCTATCCCCTCTTTGACAACTTTTTCAAAACCCTCATACAAACCATACTCTTTTTCCATGAGCGCTCCAGCCTTTTCATACGCCTCTTCTAAAGGTATGCCAGCTTTTTCAGCAACATTACGAAGTAAGGTTTCAGCTTTTCTCTCCCTTTTCCAAGACATAATTTTCTCAATTTTCTCTCGCTTCGTAACCCTTCTAAGAGACAAATCAATGTGTCCCTTTTCAGAATCCACTCTCAAAACTTTCAAAACCACTTTTTGCCCTTCACGAACAAAATCTCGGATGTTCCGAATCCAAGAAGAAGCCACCTCAGAAACATGAAGCAAACCCTTCTTATTATATTCATCCAAATTTACATATGCACCATAATCAGCAACAGACTGCACGGTGGCTATCACCAAATCGCCAACTTCAGGCCACTCAGGTTTTTTAAATGCCATCCCAAATCCCTACTCGAAAACAGCCAAAATTTCACCTTTAATTTTTGCTTTTCCACCCGAAGGCTCCACAAGTTCTGTCCCGCATACATTACAATTAACTCGGTTCACAGCATGACTATAAACTAACTGTTCGTTGCCACATTTTTGACATTTTACTCTAAGAAAACCACTTCTTGGTTTTGGAATGAGCTTCTCCCATTCACTCATAACATTCACCATCATCCTATTCAATAGTCAACTTTCTTAAACGTATACCATCCTTATGCCGTGTATAACCACAAACCTTACACTTCAGCTTCAAAGTTTGCTTCTTAGTGGTCTTTGAAAATTCCCTCTGAAGAGGATACTTCTGCCCACCATAACCCTTCTTCTCCCGCTCATGATGACGCTCACCCTTAGCCAAAGCCCTACGTTTCCCAGCCTTGTAAAGAGTGACCGCATGAAGCTGATGGGCTTTACATTTAGGACAGTAAGTTCTAATCTCCTTCGGCACATTCAATTCAGACACGCCCAGCTTTGCATACAGAAAACACACATACACTTATACTTTTTCGCCATCTTTCAGAACACTTAAGTGATGTTATAGCTTAAATCATTGTTAGATAATTACAATCGTAAATTACTGAGCATGGAAAGGATTAAATGGCAAGCATAATACAAAACATCAAAAACAAACTCTTAAACCTCACACAAACACTTAAGAAAAACATTGGTATTTTAACAAGTATCTTGCTTATCCTCGCATTTATCATACCATTTTTCATCTTATATTCACTTTATCCACAATCTTATGAGGTCACTTGGAAAGGCAGAACTTACTACCTTTTCTTCGCATGGTTAATTTTCATAGAACTTGTATTAGGTTGGGAAAAAATCCGAGTAAACAAACTGAACAAGCTAAAGTCTATAAGAAACATAGCATTTATTATTCTATTACTACTTCCCACAGCCTATGTCGTTACTGCTAACTATTATGGACTAAACACTGCAATTGTGGATTTTGCCGTAAAAAACAACATCCCCCGTGCACATGAAATTCCACTTTCAACAGAATATTTGGTATTCACCATAATTTTTGTCTTAACGCTTCTGTTAGCCTATGGACGCGAAGGCTTAGCAATTCATTCAATTTCCGCAATTTTCTTGGGAATAATCGGTTTAATATACGCAGTTGACTGTTTATATCCTTATGGGGCGTTCACGCCTTTTCAAATACTTGTTCCGACAACAGCCACGCTTGCAGCAATTGTTCTTAACCTAATGGGTTATCAAGTTGAGTGGGAGGAACCCTTCTTAGGAACCCCTGTCTTAAAAGTTTGGAATCAGAATGGTGAGGCTAAAGCGGGCATAGCCTGGTCGTGTTCTGGCATCGACAGCCTTCTAATATATTCTGTTACAATTCTTCTATTCTTAAAAGACAGCGGTATTCCATGGAGACAAAGAACAATTTATTTTATAATTGGTGCAGCCATAACCTATTTCATCAATGTTCTTAGAATCGTTACAATTTTTATAATAGGAATAGATTACGGTGTTGGTTCTCCTCAATGGTGGCGGTTTCACAATTACTATGGCTCCCTGTATTCCATAGTCTGGATTGTAATATATCCGTTACTAATAATGGGAACCCAAATTCTTTGGAGAAAAATAAAAAGCAAAGGAGACTCCAAAAATGACATACGATTCAACTGAAAAGTTTTATAGAGAGGCCAAGTTTGAGGACATTGATTTTTTGTTCTCATTGAATTACATTTTTAAGCATACCTATTACGAGACGAAGAAAAAAGCCATGGAAAATCTTGACCTGGTTATGGCTAAAAACGTTCTTGATGTTGGTTGTGGACAAGGACATCTTCTTAAATTGATATCTGAGGCCCATAAGAAGCTTGAGTGTGTTGGTATAGATTTAAACCGCGACGATCTTAAAAGGGCTAAACAATGCACATTTGTTCTTGCGGAAGCCTCCTCTTTACCATTTATAAATGGATGTTTTGATCGTGTAGCATGTACTGCGGTTCTGGAACATGTAGTTGACGAAAAGAAAGTTTTAGGGGAAATCTGGAAGGTCTTGAATAACAATGGTATAGCGGTTTTAGACGCGCCAGGAATGTATCATCTTCAAAATAAGCTTTCAGACTTCTTTATTAAAAAATATAATATCTTCCCATTTCACAGAGAATACTCTGAAACACAAGTTAAATCTCTCATTACCACTACGGGTTTTGAGCTGCAATCATTTAATACTGCACGATTTGTGGGTTCGCTTATCCTACCAATAATCAAAACAATTTATACGTTTAATAGGCGAAAAATCGTTTGGTGCAGAGGATTCTTAGCCAAAATCCTCTGCAAAATTGGAGATAGCCTTTCAACTTATTGTGGAAAAAGAAAATATCTAAAACTCCTAGGCGGTTCTTGGTTCTTTAAAATCAAGAAGATACCTCAACTTTCTCAGCCAAACCTTGTTTAACTAATATTTTGGCATTCTCTGCGGGTAATGATGCGATATCTTCAGTTTTGAATGGTCCATAGGTTTTCATGTCTGAACCGATTATTGCTGGTACATCCTTAAGAAAACGTAAAACAACAACCTTATGTTTCTTTTCCATTTCGACTTTCAAAAATTGTCCTTGAATAAGGCTTTTAGCGAAGTTTAGATATGCATCTGCAAAAGATGAAACACCTGTAAAAACTTTCTTTTCCTCCATTGTTAAAGCATCTAATGGTATTTTTTCACCCTTAGCCAATTTTTTAACCAGCTTTTTGTAACGTGCTTGAGTCAATTCACGAAGCATGCGTTTAACATTTTGCCATTCTTTCTTGAGAAGATTCGCCTTCACCGTTCTTTTATCAAGCATTCGACTTTCTTCTCTAACCCTCTTTAAATATTCAGCGACTCTCAAGTAAAAATCATCAGAAAGCTTTACAAGTTCAACATTTTCAAGTTCATCTTTCCAAACTTCATATAACTCACTATACATTTATTCTACAACCTCCGCCCTACCCTTACATACAAGCAGAACAGCCGCAGCCATAGGCAACTCAACTCTTTGATTTTTATATGGACCAAAAACTTCACCGCCAATTTTAAACTTTGGCGCATCCCAAACCAAAACAGTTGCCGTTCCTTTTTTAAAGGCTAATGCACTTTCAAAGGGGTCAAAGTCTTCTATTTTGGGAATTGGTACCTCAACTTTTTTTAAACCTGTTTTACCATGTAAAGTGTTAGCTAACCTTATTAAACGATGGATGTCTGTTGTTACAACCGTGTCTACTTGAGCTGCTTGTGATTTTGCACAGAATTCAGCAATTTTCTTCAAAGTTTCATAGCCCACTCCTTTGGCGGTGCTATAAGCATTTGCATCGCTTAGCTTTTTTAAAAGCATGTCTTTGTTCTTCATTATAGCTGCGGCAACGTTTCCCTTCACTCCTAAATTCTTGTAATCCTCAAGGCTGGCATTGAGAATAAAATCATAAACGCCTCTGGCAACTCTTCCACGCCATCCAGAACTGTTTAATTTTAAATTTTCAAAAGCATGTGAGCCCTCTCTACCTAAACCTTGAAGAACAACGTCAAACCCTAAACCACACACGTAATCAACTATTTCTTTACGGGCAACAGCATCTAAACTTTTAACAGTTTCATTCTCCACATGGATGTGATAGCCGCGGTGCCCAGAAAAAAATACATGTAACTCCTTTTCAGAAAAACCAAAATCTTGCATCAGCATGTCCAAAAGTTTCATGGTTTCGGCCCTTGCAGAAGCCAAGCAATTTTCGCAAGGCCAAGCGTTTACCTCAAATTTTTCGCCACCACAAATGGGACATTTTTCAGGTT
>JARYMR010000072.1 GCA_029907045.1 Candidatus Bathyarchaeota archaeon | reverse complement strand
ATCCGTGAGATTTTGATTCCGCTATTCCAAAGCTTTGGGGAGATTTTGAAACAAAGGCATGTCCATTTCCGCCAGTGGGCCAGACTGTTCCAGCTGTTGGGCCTACTGTTAGGATTAGTGGGTTTTCTGGGCTGAAGGGGTCAACTCCAGCTTTTGAGTGGTCAAGCCAGAGGCGCATTCCTAAGCCTATGCCGCCAATGTATTTTTTGGCGTAATCCTCATTTAAGGGTTCAACATGGGTTTTTCCTGTTGTGAGGTCTATGTGGAGTACTCTTCCAGCATATCCGTACAAGATTTTTCCTCCAAGCTTAGCTTAAGAAAAGTATAAGGTGTAAAGCTGGTTATATTAATTTAATGGTTTGTTTACACTGCTTCTCTCAAGAGTTCTAATATGTCCTTTACCACTATCTTGCCTTCCACATCCAAAACCTTCACAGCATCCTCCAACGTTGTCACACAGAATGGACAGGCAGTGGCTATGACTTCAACGCCTAAGGCTAAGGCTTCTTTAAGCCGCTCCACACTAGGCCTCTTTTCAGGAACAGCCTCTTCAGTCCAAACTCTTCCAGCGCCTCCGCCACAGCAGAAACTATTTTGTCTTGACCTTTTCATTTCTACGAGTTCTAAGCCGTTTATAGACTGCAAAATTTGTCTGGGTGCATCGTAGATGTTGTTGCGTTTTCCAAGGAAGCATGGGTCATGATAGGTGACTCTTTTCTTTATTGTTTTAGAAAGTTTAAGTTTGCCCTTGTTTATGGCTTCAGCCAAAACTTCGGTGTAATGTTGAACATTTAATCCCGCATCTTTGTAGGGTTGGTCATTTTTGAAAGTGTTATAGCAGTGTGGCGATAAAACCACAATTTTTTCTGCATTAAATTTCTTGAAAAAGTCAATATTATGCACCGCGAGTTCTTCGAATAGCCCCTTTTCGCCTAATCTGAGAATGTGGTCTCCACAACACCACTCTTCAGAACCCAATGTTGCATATTCTATGCCCATTTTATCCATCATCCAAGCCATGGCTTTAGCCATTTCCTGATTTCTCATATCATAGGCTGCTGAACAGCAAACAAAATATAAAACATCAGACTTCGCCACATCTGGAAAAGTTTTAACGTTTAAGCCCTTAGCCCATTCCATTCTTTTGCTTTGGTGGGTTCCCATGGGATTATGATATTTTATTACGCTTTCCAAAACATCTTTAACGGTTCTTGGTATGACTCCAGATTCTACGAGGAGGCTGCGGTTGTCAACTATAGCGTTAGAGCAGTTAACAAGTTTTGGACAGAATAGCGTGCATGAATTGCATGAAGTGCAAAGCCAAACGTTGTCTGCCATGGGCTTTAATCTTTCCTCTAACCCCTCGTCCCTCGAATCTGCTATAAAACGGTAGTTAGCAGTTAATGTTGAGGGCCCAAGGAATTTTTGGTCTATGGCTGCTGGACAAGCGGAATAGCAAATTGAACATTTGGTGCAAAGTGTCAAGTCCCAATACTTCTTCAAATCCAATGGGCTTTGGATAAATTCCACAAGCTTGTTAAGCTCCACTTCGGGCTTTATCAGAAACTTCTTAATTTTCTTGAAAGTGTCAAAGAAGGGTTCAATGTCAACAATTAAATCTTTTATAACTGGCAAATTTGATAAAGGCGCCAATTCCAGCGTGTCAACACCAAGGTCGAGAACCTGCGTATAACATGCTAGCATGGGTTCTCCATTAACATTGATTCCGCAGCTTCCACAAATACCCATCCTACAAGAATGTCTGAAGGATAGTGTTTCATCAAGGTTGTCTCTGATGTATTGAAGGGCTTCAAGGATGCTTGTCCCCTTGCGAATTGGCACTTTATATGTGGATATGTAATGCCTTTTAGTTTGAGGATCAAAACGATTTATCCTAAACTCAACAATTTTCTCCGCTTCCGAACTCATACACTCAACCTCCCTAATAGGTTCTTGCCGCTGGCTGCCACTTAGTTATCGTGACAGGAATATACTCCAGCCTTGGTCCTTCCTTCGTATAATATGCTAATGTATGCTTCAACCAGTTTACGTCATCCCGCTTAGGATAGTCAATTCTTGAGTGAGCCCCTCGGGATTCGGTTCTAGCAAGAGCGCTGACTATGGTTACTTCTGCAAGTTCCAACATAAAATCAAGCTGTAAGGCATCCACCAAACCAGTGTTGAATGGTTCACTTTTATCTTGAACTTTTATGCGCTTGAACCTCTCCTTAAGCGCCCTTACCTCTTTTAAGGCACTTTCGAGCTGCTCGCCCTTTCTGAATATCCAAACCTTCTCGTTCATTATGTGCCTCATCTCATTCCTAATAACTGGAACCCTTTCGCTGCCCTCACTGCCTAAAATTCCATCAAAAACCCTCTTTTCCTCCGCCAAAAGTTTTTCATGAGATATTTCTTTTAGGCTATTTGATAAGGCGTATTTAGCTGCTTCTTCTCCAGCTACTGCTCCAAAAACGAGACATTCTGCTGTTGAGTTTGTGCCAAGCCTGTTAGCTCCGTGAACGCTTAGGCATGAGCATTCCCCAGCAGCGTACAATCCAGCAATTGGCGTTTCAGTTTTTATATTAGCCCTTATTCCACCCATAGAATAATGGGCTGCGGGCCTTATTGGAATAGGCTCTTTGACGGGGTCTACTCCGCCAAGTTTTATGGCGACATCTCGTATAAGCGGCAACCTCTCGTTTATTTTCTCCTCCCCCAAATGCCTCAAGTCTAAAGCTATATAAGCTCCATAAGGACCTTTTAATCCGCGGCCTTCATTAATTTCTGTTTGCTCAGCCCTTGAAACTACATCTCGAGGAGCTAATTCCATTTTTTCTGGAGCATAATTTTTCATGAACCGTTCGCCCTTGGCGTTAATTAGGTATCCGCCTTCACCTCTGGCTCCCTCAGTTATTAAGGCACCAGAGGGAACCAGACCAGTCGGGTGGAACTGGACAAATTCCATATCCATCAATGGAACTCCAGCACGATAAGCCATAGCCATCCCATCACCAGTGGTTGTGTAGGAAAAAGTTGTAAACTCGTATATACGCTCGTGTCCTCCAGTCGCAATCACTATGGCTTTAGCTTGAAAGGCACGCATCTCACCAGTTTTCAATTCTATGGCCGTTAAGCCAACCGCTCTATTATTTTCAACCATTATGGATGTGGCAAACCACTCATCATAAAATTTAATGTTATCGTATGAGGCTGCTTTTCCATAAAGCGTATGCATTTCATGAAAACCTGTCATATCTGCCGCAAAACAAGCCCTAGGATAAGTGTGACCTCCAAAGGGACGCTGATCTATTTTCCCATCCGATGTGCGGCTCCAAGGGCAGCCCCAATGTTCTGTTAAAACTATTTCCCTCGGTGCTCGTCTTACAAAAAATTCTACAACATCTTGGTCTGCTAAATAATCAGCCCCTTTAATTGTGTCGAAAGCATGCAAATCATAAGAATCCTTTTCTCGCATTACAGCTGCTGTGCCGCCTTGTGCACAAACAGAATGGGAGCGTAAAGGATGAAGCTTTGATATTACTGCAATATCAAGCTTATTGCTTAATTCAGCCGCTGCGATTGCAGCCCTCAGACCAGCCAAACCGGCTCCAACAATAATTAGGTCGTGGACATACTTCTCCATCACAGTTCACCATTTAAGAGACTACGTAAGTTTTACAATCCAGCCTTTATATTTTTCTGGTTTTCGTACGAAAATATTATTTTAAAGTGAAATTAAGTGTTGGTAAATTAAAATATGCAATTTTAAGGAGGCTTAATAGAGTGCAAAAGATGCCTAAAATTGAAATTTCGCCGAAATTGAAATTAATGCTCCAGAAAGCTTTAGAAAATCCCGAAGAGTTCTGGGGTGAAATAGCTGGAGAGTTACATTGGTTTAAGAGATGGGACAAGGTTTTCGAATGGAACTATCCAAACTTTACTTGGTTTAAGGGTGGAGTAACAAATCTTTCTTACAACTGCACAGAGCATCATGTCAAAAATGGAAGGGGTAACCGTACCGCCATAGTATGGGAGAACGGTGAAGGATTACCCGCCCGCAAATTAACCTACCAACAACTTTTGAATGAAGTTAAAAAGTTTGCTGCGGGCTTAAAAGCATTAGGAGTTAGAAAAGGCGATAGGGTAACAATTTACATGCCAATGATTCCAGAAGCAGCCGTTGCCATGTTAGCAACCACAAGAATCGGAGCAATCCACTCAGTCGTCTTTGGAGGTTTCGGTTACGGCGCTTTAGCAGATAGGATTGCTGATGCAGAGCCAAAGGTTGTTGTTACAGCTGATGTTGGGTTTAGGCGTGGAGAAACAATTAACCTTAAGAGCGTTGTGGACGAAGCTTTGAAAACTTGTGGAAAAAATGTGGAAAAGGTCATTGTCTTGAAACGAGGTGAGCACGATCCAACAATGACTTTGGGAAGGGATATGCTTTGGGAAGAAATAATAGAAAAAGGAAAAGGCGTAAATGTTGACGCTGAAAAGATGCGGGCGGATGAATTGGCTTTTATCCTCTACACTTCTGGAACTATGGCTAAGCCTAAAGGCACGGTTCAACCTCATGGAAGCTATCAAGTTTACATTTACGCCATGGGCAAATGGGTTTACGACTTAAAAGAAAATAATGTTTGGTGGTCAACCTCAGACATAGGCTGGATTGTTGGTCACAGCTATGTTGTTTATGCACCATTACTTTTCGGCTGCACAACAATAATGTATGAAGGAGTTCCAGACCACCCCACACCAGACGTTTGGTGGCAAATAATTGAAAAGAACCGCGTCACAAAACTTTGGATATCACCTACCGGTGTGCGCACTTTAATGAAGTATGGTGATGAATGGCCTAAAAAACATGATTTGAACTCTGTCAAACTTGTAGTTTGCGCAGGAGAAGTTTTGAATCCGCCAGCTTGGGAGTGGCTTCAAAAGAAAGTCTTTCAGGATAAGGTTCCAGTCATTGATCACATGTGGCAAACTGAAAGTAGCGGTCCAATGGTTGGCAACCCCTATGGAATTGAGTTACTGCCTACAAAGCCTGGCTCTGCAACTATTCCGCTTCCTGGAATTGATGCTGAAATAGTTGATGAAAACGGAAATCCCGTCTCTGAAGGCGTTGAAGGAATATTTGTATGCAAAAAACCTTTTCCGGGTTTGACGCCTACCCTCTGGCGGGATCACGAGCGTTACGTGCAAGATTATTGGAATAAAATTCCAGGCGTTTACTACACTGGCGATGCAGCAATTAAAGATGAGGATGGCTACATTTGGTTTTTGGGAAGGGTGGACGAAGTTATCAAGATTTCAGGGCATAGAATTGGCACAATCGAAATTGAAAGTGCTTTGCTTGAGCATCCCGCTGTTGCCGAAGCAGCCGTTGCGGGACGCCCAGACCCTTTGAGAGGCGAAACTGCCTGTGCATTTATTGTTTTAAAGCGTGGATATGAACCAAACAGTGCATTGGAGAATGCTTTGCGAAACTTGGTCAAGGAAACTTTGGGACCAATAGTTATTGTTAGCGGCATATTCTTTGTCAATAGACTTCCCAAAACAAGAAGTGGCAAGATAATGCGGCGTCTTATAGGAGCGTTAATTACGGGCAAATCATTAGGAGATTATTCAACAATCGAGGATGAGACAGCTATAGAAGAGATTAAAAAAGCTATAAGTCAGCATTAGAATGTGCCTTCAATCTTGGCAAACGCTTTATAATGTGTTTAACATGAAATTTAAAACTCTATGAGAGGTGAAAACGCATGTTTAGAGGTGTTGACCATGTTGGCGTGGCAGTTAAAAACCTGGATGAAGCTATTAGCCTTTACCAAGATGTTTTAGGCTTTAAGCTTGAAGGTGTTCATGTTTTAAATGAGAGGAAGGTTAAGGTTGCTTTTCTCTCCAGCGGCGGCGAAACTCAAATTGAGCTTTTAGAACCTCTGGGTAGTGATAGTCCAGTTGCCAAGTTTCTTGAAAATCGAGGGGAAGGCATACACCATATTGCTGTAAGAGTTGAGAATATTGATGTGGTTTTGGAGGATTTTAAGCGTAAAGGCGTGGTTTTGGTTGATGAAAAACCTAGAATGGGCGCTGAAGGTGCGAAAATTGCCTTTGTCCATCCGAAAAGCACAAAGAGAGTGCTTTTAGAGTTAATAATGAAGTAGTGATGGTTTGAATCAGACTAAAATTGCGCTTTCCATCCAATTTTTCCACTCTTTCGTCAGCGGCGTTCTTGGAGTCGCCATACCTTTAATGATGAAAGAGAGAAATGTGGATGTAGTCGTCATCGGACTTATTTTCGCAGCCATGCCCCTAATTATGCAGTTCGGGCGAATGTTTTTTGCAACACTTTCAGATTTTTTGGGAAGAAAACTCTTCTTCATCGTTAACGGAGTTTTAGGCGTAATTTCAAGTCTAATCTACTATGTTGCACGAACACCATTAGAATTTTTGTTTGGCAAGCTTATGGAAGGAACTAAAGAGGGCTCAATTTGGGCTGTTAACAGAGCTTTTCTTTTAGAGAGAGAAGGAGGTCACTGGAGAATTTTAGTTTACTTAAGAACGGTGGTTTATGTTGGTTTTGCCCTTGGAAATCTGATTACTGGCTTTTTGGTTGCTTGGCTATTTTTTGATGGAACAATGTTGTTATGCGCTCTTCTCGGAGTTTTCGTATTCTTGTTGGCATTGTTGCTGCCTAAAGAAAAAAAAGAGCAGTTCAGCATAGTAAAAGCTTTGCAATTTCTAGATTTTAGAAAGAAAAAGAGAATTTTCAAAATTTTCCTCTTTTTGTTTTTTATAATAGGGCTTTCATATGGGTTTCGAGGAAGCTTTGTTATACCCCTTTTCTTAGACATGCATGGTTTTGACGCCGAAATGATTGGATTGATTATAGGCTTACAGATTTTGTTCGCTGGCTTTTCTTCGTATTTATTTTCAAAAACCACTAAGTTAAGACAAATGATTCTTCTTCAAGGCATTCTTTTTTCCGCCGTTTTCGCTTGGCTTGGTTTTTTAAGTTCCATGGTGGCTGGGGTTCTTTTGGTTGTTTATGGCCTTATTGAGGGAATGTCAAGCATTGGACAAGAGGGAATTTTGTCCAAAATCTGTGACAAAGAGTCTTATGGAACTGACATTGGCTTGTTAATGTTTGGCTTGCATGTGGGCGAAACCTTAAGTTTGGCTTTATCCGGCTTTCTCATTGCAATTTGGGGTTTTATTGTTCCCTTTCTGTTGGCAGCTTCAACCTACGCAATTTTCTACGTAACTTCCTATATTATTCTAAAAGAGTGAATAAAATTGGAAATAGACAAAATTCAAGAAAATCTTCAAACCAAAAAGCTTGGCAAAAAAATACTATTCTTACACGAAGTTGGCTCAACAAACGACTTAGCTAAAGAGTTGGCTAATTACGGAGCTTCTGAAGGAACAATCGTCATAGCAGAAACTCAAACTGCCGGACGGGGAAGACTTGGTAGAGAGTGGTTTTCGCCAAGAGGTGGACTCTATTTTTCAGTTATTTTAAGGCCAAAACTCACTGCAAAAGAATCTGTTGGCCTCATATTTGTAGCTGGCTTGGC
>JARYMR010000071.1 GCA_029907045.1 Candidatus Bathyarchaeota archaeon | reverse complement strand
TTATGCGAATGAGGTTTAATGGTTTTCCATCAACCGAGCCAATAACGGCTACTGTTGCCAAGGGACGATAACAAAGAACCAAATTTTTTGTCCCATCGCCTAAAGCCACATAAAGCTGAGACATGGTGGAAGAGCTTTGGTTTGTTATTGGTCTATTATCGCCTCTGAGGAATGTGCCATCATAATAAATTTCAGCAGGCTCAAGTTCAATCGAAACCTTTCCAACAGAACTGTTGAACACTATTTCCGAAAAGGCTTGTTCGTCTGTGAGGTTAATTAGGAGCGTTTTAGCTGTTGGCTCTATTTTAAAAGTGCCTCCACAATCTTCCATGTAAACAATTTGCGAAGCGCCGAAACTCCAAGCCACAGAGCGAACTGCATCATCTAAAGCTTGCATATTCTGTTTAGCCACAGAAGCCCTAAAGTAGGCGCCTCGAGCGCTGATTTTTGCTACAGCTAGGCTATAGGTTACAGAAATTATCGCCATAAGAGAGGCAAAGAGGATTAGGTATGTGACTGGTATGGTTAACGCCCTTCTTGAAAACAAGAACTTTGTTAACCTCTTCTTGAAACTTTCATGACGCAATGGTTCGCAGTCTCCTCTCTTGCATTTCAAAAAGAAGCTTTCCATTTTATAGTAAGATAAGATGGTGTGCGTAGAACAAAACTACACATAAGTATACAAAATCCATACCTTAAAAATTGATGCAGAATAGGAACATAAAAACAAGGGGAAAAGAGAAAAAGGAGGGTTTATGCTGCTATTGAGCAGCCTCAACGTTTGTTTCTTTGTAGTATTGGGCGTTTGATGTGAAGATGGTTATGCCAACGGGTATGCCCACATCGTTCAAGGCGATGCTATCGGGGTTTTCGATGTATAAGACCATTGTATAACCTGACTTCAATGTCAAATCAGAGTCTGCTGCCTTGAATTCATCCGCGCTAGGAAGCACTAAAGCCCAATCATCGGAGCTCATTTCACTTGGCGGTAGATGTGTAACATTAAGATCGGCTGAAATCGTGACCGTGTTAGTTCTCCAGTAGTAAACGTTTGTCCATGGGCATTCTTGTCCTCTAACAGTCACCTTGTCTATAACAACGTCTTTACCGCCAGTATTGATTATGATTATTGCTCCTACAGCCCAGCCTCCAGTCGTGTTGTACCATACATGTTGTTTTGTTAGGAACAGTGATTCCTCTTGTACACGTGTTGTTGTTACGTTTATGGCATAGAAAGTTACAACAGTTGCCAATAGCACTGAAACCACTAGGATTATGAGCGTTGTCACCACTGTGCTTAATGCTTTCTTATTCTTTAACAAGTTCATTTTTTTCTCTCCGTGGAGCAGAATCAGTTCGGGTTTAAATATGATGGTTTGTGCGTAGAACAAAGCTACACATAACTGTAGACTTGTAAAACAATTAGCAAATGAGAAACGCATAATCCCCTAATAGCCAAAGTTTAAACAAGTTTAAACAATCCATAGAAAACTCTTATTTAGAAAAGGGTTCTCTGGAGAACTTCAGAAGGGTGAAAGGATGAAAATGAAAGCCTCTGATGTTGCAATGATTGGGGTTTGTGCAGCTTTATATGCAGTAGTTGGACGGTTAACTGATTTAGGCATAACAGTTGGCGGAGTTGCATTTTGGCCAGCAGCCGTTATACCTGCAGTTTTTGCTGTTTTATTTGGACCCTTAACTGGAGGCATAGGCGCGGCAATCGGCATTTTTATCAGAGACATGATGTTCCATGGAGACGCATTGCTTAGTTTGTCAGCTGGCGTTACAGCCAATTTCGCCGGATTCTTCATTTTAGGCTACATTTCCCGTTCTACACTTGATTGGAAAAAGATAAGTTCAAGTGTAATTATGGGAAGCGTAATCATTGCCGCTGGTCTCTTATTGCCAACAGTTCTGTTACCATCAGAATCTGTTGCCTACTTCGCTGGCACCTTTTCCTCCTTCGAAATTATCATTATGTTTATTCTGACTGTTGTTGCCAGTTTACTCATCACCCTCGTGATTGCCAAGTTGTGGCCTGAATGGAAAAATTATGGAGTTGGTTCAGTCACAGGATTGGGAGTTGGAAGCGCAATAATAGCCGTTGTGGTTTGGGCTTACAGCCAAATATTCTTCTCTCCACAAGGCTATTTCAAAAACCCTATACCATCCTCGTTTATACCCATAATATTCGTCTGGACATTCGCCACAGAAATCCCATTCATCCTCCTACTAGGCCCACCAATCATAAAGGCTTGTTATAAGGCATATCCATCACTGAAAACTTCGCAGAAAACTGAAGCTAGGGAAAAATAATTTGGCAAAAAAATCCTTAAAGGCTTTCAGTCCAGCTGGAATTTCAAGCTTCTTTGAAATATGCGACACATTGCCGGACGGTAGTCCAATTTCAGACTTGGAAAAGGTTGGGGCGAGAGGCGGAGGCTTCGGAATTCAAAAGGGAGTAACAACAGAAGTTTCTGTAGAAGAAAACGATACGAACAGCATTAATGTTTTTATAAATGGAAAAATCGCCCCAGAAGCTGAAACCACTAGGGCTGTAGCGGAAATGTTGTTAAAAAAAGTTGACATGTCATATAAAGTGGTGATTAAACATAGGGTTGACGTGCCAATTGGTGCTGGTTTTGGTTCAAGTGCTGCTGGAGCCTTAACTGCTGCTTTGGCGCTTTCAAAGGCTTTGGGCTTAAATTTGACTTATAATCAGCTTGGTAGAATTGCGCATGTTGCAGAGGTTAGGTGCAAAACTGGTTTGGGCACTGTTGGACCCTTGATGCTTGGAGGATGCATAATAACAGTTGAACCAGGCGCACCTGGAATCGCCATAATTGACCGCATACCAATAACAACAGATTACGTGATTGTTGCGGGAGTTTTTGGACCAATACTAACAAGGGAGGTTTTATCTTCACAGGAAAAGCGTTTAGCCGTTAACAAGTGGGGAAAGAAAACCTTAGAAAAAATTCTTTCGAAGCCTTCTCTTGAAAATTTTTTGGCTTGTTGCTGGGATTTTGCCCAAAAAACTGTTTTTGCAACTGAGCGGGTTCGCATTTTGGTGAAGCTTGCTGAGAAAGCAGGTGCCATAGGTGCGGCGCAAAACATGGTTGGTGAGGCAGTTCACGCCTTAACAACATTGGAAAATGCGGAAAATGTGGCTCAAGCTTTTAAGCAGGTTTTACCCGAAAACAATGTTCTCGTGGCTCCGATTGACATTCAAGGCGCTAGGCTAATAGAGTGATGAAAGTAATGGAGAGAAAAAGGTTTAAAACTGTTGCTGTTGGCGGCACTTTTGACGAGCTTCATAAGGGGCACAGAGCCTTATTAATGAAGGCTTTTGAAGTTGGCGAACACGTTTTAATAGGCTTATGCTCTGATAGGCTTGTAGAAAGCTTAACAAAACCGCATATAACAGCCTCATACAATGAAAGGCTTAAGGAGCTTAAGGATTTTCTGCGTAAAATGGGTTTTTTGGAAAGGGCTGAGATTATGCCTTTAAATGACCCTTTTGGCGTGACTTTGTCTGAGGGTTGTGTTGAAGCTTTGGTTGTTAGCAGAGAAACAGAACCAATGGCTAATAGAATTAATGCTGAACGTGCCAGAAGGGGTTTGAAGCCTTTGGAAATTGTTGTTATTGACATGGTTCCATCGGAGAATCATGCGCCAATCTCGACGACAAGGATTCGAAGGGGAGAAATAGACAGAGAAGGACACATAATAAAAAATTGGCATAATTAATAGACCAAACCTTATAGGTTTTGAAGATGGGCGAAAACTCTAGAGGGGGAGGGGGTAGAGAAAATAAGGTTGAAAACAACTCCATTTTCCAACATTGCCAAAACTATAGAGGAAATATCACAAAATTGGTGTTTGGCAAGGTAAAAATAAGGCTTAAAGCATAGCATATTGTTGGGTTTGACAGAGCTTATGCAAAGAACAGGTATCGCTAAACTTCCACTTCATTATGGTAAAGCTCCAAAATGGTTAGTTGTTCGCATGCAAAAATTAGCAAAAGAAATAGTCACAATAATTGTTGACGAGTATGGCAATGGCGAATTTCTAAAGCGCCTATCAGACCCCTTCTGGTTTCAGGCTTTAGGCTGCGTTTTAGGCTATGACTGGCACTCTTCAGGCGTAACAACAGTCGTAACTGGAGTTCTAAAACAAGCCATCATCCCAGAAGAGCATGGCATAGCTATCTGCGGCGGAAAGGGCAAAATTTCAAGACAAACCCCTCTAGAAATTGAGCGGGTAAGCGAAAAATTCGGATTTTCCACAAGCAAAACAGAAAATCTACGCTATGCAAGTAAGATGAGCGCAAAGGTGGATAATACTGCCATCCAAGCAGGCTACCAACTTTACCATCACTCGTTCTTTTTAACCGAAAAAGGCGAATGGGCGGTAATCCAACAGGGCATGTGCCCCCAAGACCGCACCGCTAGGCGCTATCATTGGCTTTCAGAAAAAATCCAAAACTTCGTGGTGGAACCCCACAACGCCATAGTTGGCGACATAAAACGAAATATCGCCTTAGACATGACGGCGAAAGAAAGCGAAGGCTGCAGAAAAGCCTCAGTAGACATAGCAAAAGAAAAACCAAACAAAATCATGCGCTTAATCATGTCCGTGAGACCAGCCCACCAAAAATCCCTTCAAGAATGGATGCCAAAAACCACAGAAACCGCATGGAAAGAATACCCCATAGAAGTTTTATCCATGCCAACAAACATAAACTGGAAAGCCCTCCAACAAGTCTACGAGTTCCAACCACGCAATTACGAAGAACTTTTAGGTTTCAAAGGCGTAGGACCAGCCACAGTCCGAGGCTTAGCCCTAATAGCCGAACTCATTTACGGAGAAAAACCATGCTGGAAAGACCCAGTAAAATACTCCTTCGCCTACGGCGGAAAAGACGGTGTCCCCCATCCCGTGGACAGAAAAGCCATGGACGAATCAATAAGGCTGTTAAAACAAGCGATAGAACAAGCAAAAATAGGCAACAAAGACCGAATACAATCTTTGCAGAGATTGCGCGAGTTTATCCCAAAATAATAGCTTAATTACACTAACCTCAAAAACCACAAACTCTTTTATCACTACGCAATTATAAAGAAACGAAGAAACATGGAAAAAGAAGGCAGCAACTCCACTATTGAAGAGTTAAGCAAAAAACTGGACTTAATAATAAAAAGGCTTGAAACCCTCGAAACCCTAATAATGAATAACCCAGAATACGCAGCATTAGCGCCATACCTGCGCCTAACACGCTTCGGAATGGGCTTATACGGCGAACCATTAAAGGTTGTCGCACGCTTAAAAGTTGCTGAAAAACACTTAAAGAAAGAGTGGGTTGCCAAAGATGATATTTCACGCTGCATAGTGCAAGCTTTAGCCCTCCATGAAAAATTGAATATTTCTGCAATAACACGCCAAGTTCGAACAATGCGGGGAAAAGCATCTAGAAGAATTATCAGAGAAAGGGTTAGGCGATTGGAAAAGGAAGGGATTGTTCGAAAAGTTAAAGGGTTTGAGCATATTTACGAATTGGTTGAATGAACACCTATTTGACCACTTTTTACCACAATAAATAACTGAAATGCCCAAGATATCCATCTCAATGGAGGTGTATCTAAATGAGCGAAGAAAAGAAAAAGAAAGAATGGGAGGAAGATGTAGAAGAGATTAAAGAAGTCTTTGGAGCACTTTCCAGAGAGGTGCCAGCACTAATAAAGGGAATAATTGCAAGCGTATTTTCCGAAGAAGCGGGAAGAGACATGGGAAAGGCAGCAGCAGCCTTCTACAAGGAGTTAAAAGAAGCAGGTATACCAGAAGAAACCGCTGTAAAAATGACAGAGAATTACGTTTCAGTATTCACAAGCCTCGGAGACATTCTTAAACATGCAGGAAAAGAAAAGAAGATTGTGGTCGCCGCGGGAGAAGGCAAGGAAATAGGCGAAGAGATTTCGAGAAAAATAAAAGAAAAACTTGCTGAAAAACGCAAAGAAGAAGAGGAAGAGAACGAAGACTAAAAGGGGCGAGTTTTAGTACATGAGGATTAGCAGCATTCTTAGCATAGCCCTACATTTCACTCGCCTTTCAATTACCCTTTTTGTTTTATGGCTTACTTTTGGTTGGAATGTACGAAAGGCAAGAAAAGCCTTTGAAAAACAGCTTATCCGCCAAGGCATGGCGAAAAAAGATGCAAAAAGATTAAGCGCTAATTATGTAAAACTAAAAAATGAAATTATGAGCGCTTTGAAACGTTCATTTCTTAGAAGAATCTAAATCCATAAAATCTACGTAAATCTGAGAACAGCAGAAAGATGAGAAGAAAATTTCGTTTCCTTTGCTTTCAGCAAATTTTATAGCTTCTTCCGTTGGAAAAGCAATAGCATCCACGCCTGCTTTAATAGCTAAAACATCTGTTTTTGTGCGATGCTTGCCCTTGGGGCGCATACATCCAAGAACTACAGGCGTTTCTGGGAAAATCCGCCTTGCAGCCACTATGACTCTTGCTATGTCCATTGGTTTTGGAGGCTCAATCTTCTCCATCTTAGTCCCATGGATGGGCATAAACGCAATAATGACAACAGCCGAAGGCTTGTATTTAGATATGAGCTTCAAAGCTTGAAGTTCGCCTTTTAGTTTTCCATAATGAAGCCCAACAATCACATGGGGCACAAAAGCTATGCCCGCCTCGCTTAAGGCTTTCAAAGAATTTTCATAATCCTTAATGGTTATGTTTAGGTTGTAAATTTCTTTTATTGTTTCCTCTGAACCAATAATGTCTATTAATGCAGCGTCCACCCCCGCCTTCTTAAGCCTCTTAGCCATAGAGAAATTGATTATTCCAGTATGGACAAAAATTGTTAAACCCAAATCCCTCTTAACCCCTTCAATAACCTCAACAAAATTTTCAAGGGGAACAGAACCATTGGGCAAACATCCACCACTAATAAGACAGCCCAAGGCACCTTCTTTCTTAAACCTAGAACATAACTCAAAAAGTTTTTCGGGCGTCGTTGCTGAATGCATTGTCTCTAAAACTTTTCCCCCACAATGCTTACACCTAAGGGCACAACCCCTTCCAGTGATAGATATTGTTGGAAAAGCCATAGGCGAAGAACGGTAATAGCTTGTTTTATAATACATGAAGCTTGGAGCGTAAAAATGGATTTTCCCAGTTTTTGAAGAGAACAAATTAGAATTTAATAGGCTAACAAGTTCTTTTTCGCCCATTCGCCAAATGGTTTCTAGTGAAATTTGCGCCATATTGTTCTCTTAGGAAAACATCTGCCATTTCTTTTAATAGCTTTCGTTTTCCACCGTTTTCTTTCGCTGTCCTTCCGAAATTGTAGGAATAATATGCGTGGCTTCATCAATAATTCTAATGTTGCTTACAACCTTTTCAAGATACCTCTGAAAGTTAAGAGTTTTAAAAACTGCCACGCCACGTTCTGTGATTGCATAAAGCGTTTTTCTGCCAGAATTTCGCTCTTCCACAAGACCATTTTTAATTAAGAATTCAAGCCTTCGCTCAAGAACACTGCATTCCATGTCGGTTTCGTAGGCTATGCTA
>JARYMR010000070.1 GCA_029907045.1 Candidatus Bathyarchaeota archaeon | reverse complement strand
TTATTGCGGCGCCTCCGCCTGCGTCCTCTCTTCTTCTGCTGTACATGGATGAAAGCATAAGCGAATACCCTAAATAGTAGAATAAAGCTGGCAAAAGCGAAACAAACATCATCACCTGCACATCTCTATGCTTCAAATGCCCAAGCTCATGTCCAATAACCGCTTCCACTTCCTCAAAATCTAATGTTTTCAAAAGCCCAGTTGTGACGGCTACGCGGTTGCCAGCTATAGGCGAGCCATAAGCGAAAGCGTTAGGTATTGGAATTTGGGCAAGCATAAGCCTTGGCTTCTTTATTCCGCTTTTTCTGCTGAGGTTTTTAACCACCTCGTGGAGTTTTGGATTTTCGCTTTCTGGAATATCTCTCACACGGTAGAGGGCATCAATAATGTAGGGTGAGATTAACCATTGAATAATGTTGAAGGCAACAACCAAAACACCAAGGGTTAATAAATTCATAACTCCGAGTAAGCTTAAAACCAAGGTTAGGAAAAGCGTGGAAAGGCTTATTATTATGGCTAAGGAGCCGATAAGGGAGAAGCGAAGTTTCCAAATATTCATCATTATACACCAATTAATGTTCATGGGTAAGCGGTGACTTATATTTTTTGCGGAACAATGACAACTATTCTTAAATGAGCAAACAAACAAAAGTGTTTGATATGAAAGTGTTAGTTGACGATGTGGGAAGTTTCCCCCTACCTCACTTCGTAGATAAGAAACTATTCAATAATGCATACGCCCTTGCTAGACAAGCCATAATCAAAAGAGAAAACATAAAAAAAGATGAATTCTTACTAAACAATTTCTACCATGTTGTAACAGACTCTTTCAAGAAAAAATTGGAAACAGGCTTAGACGTCACTAATTATCCGCAACATTATGACATTCATAGACAATTTACAGAAGTAATCCAAGAAGCCATGAGTAAAGGCACATACGTGGTTAAAGAAAAACAAGCAATAATACCTGAAATATACGTAATCAAAGAAGAAGCTGAAAGGCTCAGCAAAGAAATTGATAAGAAAATTTCGCTCCGCGTTTGCGTCACTGGACCAATGGAGCTTTACCTAAAAATGGTTGGAACAATTCCTTACAAGGATATCCTCCTAATGTTTGCAGAAACTGTGAAGCATTTTGCAAAAAATTCCATTTTAAACTCCAAGTACGTGAAGACAGAAGTGGTTTCGCTGGATGAACCAAGTTTCGGATTCCAAGACGTCACAGCAGACAGAGATACCATAATAGATGTGTTTGAAAAAGCCTTTGACTTTTCAAATGTTGTAAAACAGATTCACTTACACTCTTCATCAAGAGTTGCTGATTTATTGGCGATTAAAAATCTTGATGTATTATCCTTTGAGTATGCTGCTTCTCCAAAAAACATTGAAGCCATTTCCAAGAAAATGTTGGAAGGAGCGGACAAACAGATAAGGGTTGGCATTTCAAGAACCGACATAGACTCCATTATGGCAGAATTATATGAGAAGGGCATAACCAAACCAAATGTTGAACAATTGGTTGAAAGCGAAGAAACCATTAAAAAAAGGTTTCTAAAAGCCAAAGAAAAGTACGGCGAAAGGATGACCTTCACAGGACCAGACTGTGGCTTGGGTGGATGGCCGACACTGGAGGCTGCACAACTCCTTTTAAAGAGAACGGTGAACGCTGTAAAATCTGCAAATTAAGAAAAGTTTCATAAGGAATTACCGCTTAATTGAGTTTATGAAACAGGAAAAATTGCTCAAACTCCTTTTCGAACTTATCGAAAATTCAAAACGCAGCGACAGAGATTTGGCAAAAATCTTGAACATTTCTCAGCCTACAATAACCCGTTTAAGAAAAGTTTTGGAAAAACAAGCTATACAACAGTACACGATAATTCCAAATCTTACCTATTTAGGGTTCGACCTTGTAGCCTTCACATTCTGTCGTACAAAAGAATTGGTTCATCCCCTATGGGATAAGGGAAGAGAATGGGCAAAGGAGCAACCAAATGTTGTGTTTGTGTGTACTGGTCAAGGGATGGATGCGGATGCGTTGATGGTTTCTGTGCATAAGGATTATGGAGATTTCGTAAAGTTTTATCATATTTTCAGAAGAGATTGGGGCAAATACTTAGAAGACTTCAAAATATTCCTCGTAAGTTTATCAGGAAGCGTTATGCTAAAACACTTCACCTTCAACCACCTGATAGAGGCATACCAAAAAGCGAATACCAAATAAAATTACTTTTTCTTACGCTTCTTGTCCTTTTCTTTCAAAGCTTCGAATAATGCGTGAAAAATTGTGTAACGCTCCGAAGGTTGAGGAGACTTATCATTATCATCTTCCATAGGTTTATTTTTGGTTTTCAAAGCCCTCTCCGAAAACATTGGCCTTAACAATTTTATATCAACGATATTTCAGTAAACGACATATAACTGAAAAATAAACTACTTCTCACCGCCTAGAGATAGACGTTTTAACACTCTCAAAGCTATAAGAGTTATCCATTTACTGGGCTTATCCTTCACTTCTATGTTAACATGCATTCTTCCAGTAGGCGCACTTTCCAAAATCCATGTTCCATTGCCTTGCCGCTTTTGCATTAAAACTTCAACAGCATTATTTAAACGCTCATCACCTATATAGCCAAGCTTAGTTAAAACGTCCAATCCTCTTAAAATGTTGTATCCATAAAACGATGGAAAACCCAATTTCAACCAAGCTTTGTTAATCACAGCATAATTGTGATTATCAGCCTTAAACAAATGATGCGCCAAAAGAAATTCCGCACCTCTCTCAATGGTTTCTTTCATTTCCTTTGTCAATTTCTCTTCCCTAACCTCGGAGAAGGCTTCAAGGGGACAGATTGTTCCATAAAAACAGCCATGCTTATCTTTGATGTGAGCTTTCCAGTAAGGACAAAGCCATCCGCCATCCCAATTTTGGATTTTTACAAGCCAGTTTAAAGCATTCCTTACCCTAAGATCATCCTCATATCCTATTCTAATCAATGCTGCTGCCATGTTGCCAGTGAGACAAGAATATTGATGCTCAAAAACTTTTGAGGAAACCCACACGTCTCGTGAAGGCAACTTCTTACCTTTTTGACGCAATTGCTCATATTCTCTTAGGGCTGTTTCTCGAGTTTCAGAAGTAAAACCGCCTTCATCCAGTTGAAACTGGAAGATGTATTCACAAGCCTTTCCGACTTTTTCACAGTTTTTGTTTACGCCAAGCTGACCCAAAGTTATAATCTGCCAGTAAGAAGACTTATACTTGGGATGGTAAGGATTTGCTGGTTCTTCCCAATACCCTAATGGATTCTGCTTTTCGAAAATTTTTTCCACAACCTTCGATTTTAATATTGCTTGTTTCGCAGCCACAACTTGCAAGTGTTTTTCATCTTTATCAAGAATGTCACGCAAGGTAAAATAGCGAACAGAAGGATTAGACTCTCCAAGAAGCCAGTTGATTGGGCTTTCTTCTAAAATTTTTGACCATTCAAACATAACGCACACATTTCCTTTTAATATTTGCATGTTTTTGGCGGGCCCGCCGGGAATTGAACCCGGGACCTACGGGTTAAGAGCCTCAACCCAACCCCGTGCAGCGGTTTGGTCCGCCGCTCTAACCTTACTGAGCTACGGGCCCGTCCTTTGGGCTTTTCTATTTATGCAGTTTAACAGCGCTTTAATAAATTTAGCTTTCTACAATAGTTTTTAAGAGTTGCCAGTCATATTTTGGTTGTTGAGGTTGAAGCTGTTGGGCGAAATTGTCTTTGTTGGGCTTGGCTTGCATGACGAGTTGGGAATAAGTTTAAGGGGTTTAGAGGAGGTTAAAACTGCAGAAAGGGTTTTCATTGAGCTTTACACGAGTTTTATGCCAAATTTTTCAATAAAACGCTTTGAGGGACTTTCTGGAAAAAAGGTTCAGACGGTTTCGAGAAGGGAGCTTGAGGAGGAAAATGGAAAAAGCATAATGGAAGCAGCTAAGAAGGGTAAGGCGGTTCTTCTTGTTCCAGGTGATCCGCTGATTGCGACAACCCATATAGCCTTGAGGATACATGCCCAGAAGCTTGGAATTAAAACACGCATTGTTCATGGAGCCTCAATAATTTCGGCTGTTGTGGGCTTGTGTGGTTTGCACAATTATAAGTTTGGAAAAAGTGTAACCATCCCCTTCCCAGAGGAGAATCCTTCAGAAACGCCATATGAGGTTATAGCCCAAAACCAGGAGAATGGGCTTCACACCTTATGCTTATTGGACATAAACGCCGAAGAGAAACGCTATCTAAAAATTCGTGAAGGTTTGGAAATTCTCTTGAAAGTGGAAGAGAAGAAGAAAAAGAAAGCCGTTACTATGGAAACTCTTGCCGTAGGAGTAGCTAGAGCTGGAAGCATCAATCCCACAGTGAAAGCTGACTTTATAAAAGAGTTGTTGAATTATGATTTTGGAGAACCACCATACAGCCTTGTGTTTCCGGCGAGGCTTCATTTTATGGAAGCAGATGCGCTCATGACTTTGGCTGGGGCTCCTGAAAAAGTTAAGGAGATGATTATGTGAGTTTGGAGGCGCTTGTTTCGAAGTATATAGATTCTGCAGAGCATGTTTTTGATGAAATACAAATTTCTGAAACTCCTGTTAACCTTGACGCTAAAAGCGTTAAGGGGGTTGTGGAATTTGCCAAAGCCTATTTACAGGATGCAAAATATTATATGGATAGAAAGAGATTTGGGGTAAGCTTAGCTTCTGTTGCCTACTGCGAAGGCTTACTGGATGCTTTAAGGTTATTAGGGTTGGTGAAGTTTGAATGGCTTGCGGAAAAGAGGGGAAAAAAGGAAAGATAGTTCTGGCTTCTGGAACATTTGACTTGCTGCATCTCGGTCATGTAAGGTATTTGGAAGAGGCAAAGAAGGCTGGGGGTCCAAATGCTAAACTTGTGGTAATTGTAGCTAGAGATAGCACTGTTAAAAAGAGGAGAGGAACAAAACCCATAATGTCTGAAAATCAGCGCCGAGCGCTTGTTGGTTCTTTGAAGGTTGTGGATGAGGCTATTTTGGGTTATGAAGACTTTGACATTGAGAAGGTTATTGAGAAAATTCATCCAGACACAATTGCTCTCGGTTACGACCGAGGCGATATTGAGCAAAGCGTTAGGCATTATATTGAAGAGAAGAAGTTGAACATAGAAATTGTGAAGATTAGCAAATTCAGCGAAGATGAGCTGGATAGCTCTTCAAAAATTAAACAAAAAATCATTGAACATTTTAAAGGTTGAAAATTGCATGCTAAAAAATTCTACAAAATTCATGCCAACATACATAATTATCGCCTTGAACATAACCATTTACGCTTACACTTCAGTCCTCAGCGGCAGCTTTCTCTTCACGAGCCATTCTGTTCTCCGCACATATGGACAATATAATGCGTTTGTTTTAAATGGAGCCTATTGGCAACTTTTCACATCCATGTTTGTTCATGTAAGTATAATGCACATTTTAGGTAACATGTTCTTCCTCCTAATTTTTGGGTTAAGAGCAGAAGAAATCTTCTCAACCCCAGAATACTTGCTCATTTACTTATTAAGCGGATTGGCTGGAAACTTGTTAACATTGCTTTTTGGTCCAAACATGATTTCTGCAGGGGCTTCAGGCGCCATATTTGGATTGTTTGGCGCTTGCACAATTTATTTTAGACGTGCAATCGGACAATCTATTATGAGCGCTTTAGTTTATGCTTTCTTCTTGCTCATGCTTAGTGCGGGTCCAAGCGTGAATTTTTTAGCTCATTTTGGAGGCTTAGCTGTTGGATTATTAATAGGATATGGATTGGCGGTGACACGAAAGACCAGAATAACATACAAGTATAGCTATGCTTATTCTTGAGGTTAACGCTCACTTAGAAGATTTTCTAAATAAGCTATATTTCTTTGAATTTCATCTTTACCGCAAATTCTTCCATGACCAGGCACAATATTTTTAATGTCAAGTTTATTTAGTTTTTCAAGACTTTGTATCCACAGTCTCCACTCTTTTCGTCCGCCAAATCTTGTGGTTAAGGGCATTCCCTCGTAAATCGTATCGCCGGCAAAGAGCGTTTTGGATTTTGGATGGTAGACTGATATTTCACTTGGTACGTGTCCAGGAGTGTAAAACATCAGCAGCTCATCATCGTCTACTTGAAAAGTGGTATCTTTAGTGAAAACTTCATCTGGCAGAAAAAGTTTGACGTCTCCAAGTATTTCTTCAGCTTTTTCTTTAGTGCATATAGTCTCTTTAACCATAAGCTTAATTATTAATGCTTTATATGAATTAATAACTGGCTTAAACCAAGTATGATATGTCCTATGAGAAAGAAACTTGCGAACATTTTCATGGGCAATAACTTTTGCACCTACTTCCTTGAATACTCGCATACCAAAAATGTGGTCTGAATGATGGTGGGTCAGAATAAGAATAAGATTATCTTCTCTTCCGGCCATTTCCCTTGATTGTTTCAACAAATAACTTCCATCAGCAACAGTCATACCTGCATCGATGTGAACGATAGAATTTTCTGTTATGATAAATCCCGCATTTGTACCGCCGGCACTGCTTGAAGGATGGAAAAGTCCCGTAACGCCATAAACTTTATCATTCAAACGATGAAGCTTAATCATTAAAATTGCCCCTTTTATGGAAGCGTTAAAACTTCCACCTTCACCTTATGCCCATCCTTAAGTTTAAGTTGTTTCCGCAGAAAAATTGGAGCAATAACCTCAATCACTGAAGCATCATAATGACTTCTTAAGGCTAAAACAAGGGCACCTTTCACTTTATTTTCTATTATGGCTGGATAAGCCTTCACTGGACCAAAAGTGCGATTCTCGTTTCTGAAACCTTCAATTTCAATTGCCGGATAAGCCTCCAACTCCGACCGAGTTTTAACATCATAATCCGTAGTAAGCTTCAAGTTTAACGTGCCTGGATATGGGTCAAAACCCAATTTTTCTATAAACTGTTTTCGGTAAGACTCTTTGGATATGTAGTAGGCTCCTTCGCCTAAACCAGTGAAAACTACGCCTTCCAGAGTTATGGATGGCGGATACTGGGCCTCCATTAGGAAGCGCAGATTTGAATAAAGCTTTTTCAACTCCTTAAGCCCAGTATCCGTAATTTTTATGAGGCAACCGTCTGGAGTTATAGTTCTTTTAATCCAACCCTTATTGTCCAACTCAATCAAATAACGAGACGCTGTCTGCTGAGAAGCATCAAGCTTTCTAGCTAAATACTCGGAGGAAATTTTTGCAGTTCTGCGGTGCGCTCCCATCTCAGCCAACTTTAAAAGAGTGAAAAGATTGCGCCACTCATGCTTTTCAGCAGCCATTCTTGAAACCTCGCATGTTCAAAATAGAGGTGGAAACTGCATATTTAAATGACTCGAAAATCTTGTTAGGCTTACGCTTCTTCACATGCGGTATTTGCTTGAACGAATATTTCCCGTAAGTCAGTAATATGCGCTGAAACTTGCACTGTGTCAGAAATTGTGATAACTGTGAAAGATATAGTGTAAGTGTCGTTGCCATAATCTGTTACGGAAAGGTTGTTTGATGAATCAACGGGTAACCAAACTCCAAGGTTTTCATAATATAAAGTTATGTTTTTGGCTAGGGCTGATTTCCCCTCATTGAAAACTTGACATGATAAACTAACAAATTTCTCTAAGCCATCGCGTGTGTAATAACCTTCTAACTTGACGGCAGTTGTTATGTTAATGGCGTAATTTGCCGTGACGTTTACTTCCAAACCATAAATTGTCAATGAGAAGTTTGCATAAGCGCTTGAAATTCCAAATCCATC